>JADFYT010000087.1 GCA_015232935.1 Desulfamplus sp. | reverse complement strand
ATTCTCTTTAAGAAAAATTTTCAATTAAAAATGTAAAACAACATAGTAGCCAAAAAATCTTTTTAAAAATCAGTATTATTATGCCGCTTATATTTCAAGCCGATATATATAACCAGGGAAATAAGCCCTGCTTTACGATAAGAATTATTAATAATAGAAATTTTTTGCTTAAATATAGGGTTGACAGCCACCATTGTTTCATGTTTTTGTTGATAGATTCATTTTTACTCGGCAAAAAAAGGAATTTATATACCTGAATAAACCTTGTTTGAGAGATATGAAATAAAACGAGTATCTCAATGCCACTTTATTTTGTCATTTAACATCCAGTTTTTAACCATAAAAATAAATTATAAATCAAATCAAAAACATATGTTTTTTTGTTGCCCTATGGCATCAAAGATGCTTAGTGCCATGCTCATCACATTGTATCTGTATAATATTCATTGTAATTAACCCTTGATTTCAAAATTCAGGTATTTTTTTGCATGTTTTTTTAGTGATTTTATGAGTATTAATTATATTAGACCTTGAATATAACATGAAGATAAAAATAAAAGGAGCTATAACTATGAGAGTGGTACCAATTAAAAAAATTAACCCTGCCGAAGATGTATGGGGAATTGCCTCGTCAATTGATATATACGGCTGTAATCCTGATAAAATTCGTGATGCAGAGTATATCAGGCAGTTTGTAAAGGATCTGTGCGACCTTATAGAGATGAAACGCTTTGGAGAGACCCAGGTGGTTCATTTTGGTGAAGATGAAAAGGTGGCCGGTTTTTCAATGGTGCAGCTCATTGAGACCTCACTTATCTCTGCCCATTTTGCCAATCTGACAAATACCACCTATCTTGATGTTTTTAGCTGCAAACCATATGATCCTGAGGTGGTTAAAAATTTTGCTCAAGGCTATTTTGATGGCAGTGACACTATGGTCAATGTAACTTACAGGAAATAATATTATGTCAGCCATCCGCATTGTGACAGAGCTGGATGAATGTGCATTTTTATGGCAGCATCACTATCCTGTCGAGTGTCTCTTTGATCTATGGATAGTCAGAGAGACATTTGCACAGATGTATGATACAGCTCCCTGCTTTATTGTTCACGAATCAAATGGCAAGGTAGATGGACTGCTTGCTCTTTGCGACATATCTGAAAAGGACAGTTATGCGGGCTCTGGAGTTTTGGCTGATTGTTGTGGCCGTTTTGCGTTTTTTCCAGGTGAGCTCTGGAAGGGACGAACCTGGATGGAGCAGAACAAAATAATCGCTGCAAACAACGATATAATTCGTGAGATGCTCATTGCTGTTCCTGGCAGTGCCGACATCAGATATCTTTGTGAAAAATATACATATGATGATTGCTCTGTTGACGAGACAGGTTATCTTTTTTATCCTGAAAATCATGAATACAGCTACGAGAAGTATCTTGGCTCTTTTGCCGGCAAATCCAGAAAAAAAATTTTATCTGAAGTCAGGGCACTCGAAAAGTCAGGCGTATCTTTCAGATATAATGATATAAAAGACCTGGACTATATGTTCAGCCTCAATATAAACAATTTTGGAGAGCATGGCTATTTTCATGATCCAAGATTTCTGAATGCCTTTATACAGCTTGCCTCTGTGCTCCAAAAGCATGATATGCTAAGGGTAGTTACGGTACTTGTCGGAAATGAGATTGTTGCTGTTGATATGGGGGCTATCTGGAACAACACCTGTATAATGCTTGCCGGAGGAACCAATAAAAATTTTCCAGGAATTGCAAAGCTTATTAATCTTCATCATATGGAGTGGGCATGTTCACAAAAAATTGCAAGCCTTGATTTTCTGTGCGGTGATTTCAGTTGGAAGTCCAGGTTCCACCTTGCTCCAAGACCACTTTATCAAATCAATATAACCCGTTAGAAACAGGGCAATTCAGAGTGTAATGCTGATGTTGCGGCAATTAACAGGGTCCCTTGCAATTTAGAATACAATAATAAAAAGATATAAACTCGATGTTCAAGTTTTTAGTGTTTGACAACTCACAAGCACCAAATGACGAGCATTTTTCCAGCTTGTTATCATCTTGGAGTCAATGATCACAAAGTTCAAGAGGCTTGTTAAACAGAGCTTAAAAGAATACAAGATAAAAAAACTTGATAGTCGAGTATAAGCTCAGGTGGAGAATTGAAACATTTTTCAAGTGGTGGAAACACCATTTGAAAGTATATCATCTCATTGCCCAAAGCAAACACGGACTTATGGTACAAATACTGGGTGGTCTGATAACTTATCTGTTGATGAGTATATACTGTCACCAACAATTCAGTGAAAAGGTTTCAATCAGAAGGATTCGAGAGATTAGAACAACCATTCTGAACGAATTGTATGCGAGTCATCACACAAAATCTGATGAGAGAGATTTCAAAGAGCAACACGAACTGTCATATGCAAAAACCTAACCGGACAACACTGGCAAACAAGCAAAAAAATGACACATTCAAAATAATTGACGTATAAGAAACGGCGACAAAAAAAATAAGGAGGTTTTTATGAACCCGGGTATTTTCAGGGAATATGATATCAGAGGGGTGGCAGGTGATGATTTTGATGAAAAAGATGCTGTCAGGATAGGCAAGGCATATGGCACAATGCTCCATAAACACTGGAAAACAGATCCAGACTCGAAGATAGAGGTAACAGTTGGAAGAGACTGCAGAATCACTTCGGATCAATATTCCAGAGCCTTTATTGAAGGGATTCTGTCTACAGGGTGCAATGTAATTGATATTGGCATCTGTCCCACACCGGTACTCTATTTTTCAATACAGCACTGCTTAACCCGGGGCGGAGCCATGATAACCGCAAGTCATAATCCTCCTGAATATAATGGTTTCAAACTTATGAGCGGACTTGACTCCATCCACAGTACAGGGCTTCAGGACATCAGAAAAATCATTGATGCCAGGCAATATGTAACCGGAAAAGGCATCCTCTCTACTGTAGATGTCCTTACCCCCTACAAGAATTACCTGCAAACCAATATCTCGTTTGCCTCCAATGTCAAAAAGATCAGAATAGGTGTTGATGCAGGCAACGGCACTGGCGGAATAACCGCAATTCCGGTATTGAAAGCTCTTGGATGTGAAGTGCATGAACTCTATTGTGACATGGACGGAACCTTTCCCAACCATCCTGCTGACCCGACTGTAAAGAAAAATATGCTGGAGCTTATCTCTCTTGTAAAAGAGAAAAAACTTGATCTTGGTGTGGGGTATGACGGAGACGCTGACAGGATCGGTATTGTGGATGAAAAGGGCGACATGATTTACGGTGATCAGCTCATGATAATATTTGCAAGAGAGATCCTGTCAAGAAAGCCTGGATCCACATTTATCTCTGAGGTTAAATGCTCCATGACCATGTACAATGACATTGAAAAGCACGGGGGCAGAGCCATCATGTGGAAAACAGGCCATTCGCTGATAAAAAAGAAGATGAAAGAAGAGAGTGCCGAGCTTGCAGGAGAGATGAGCGGACACATGTTTTTCAGTGACAGATATCTTGGATATGATGATGCCCTTTATGCCACATGCCGGCTGCTTGAGATTATTGTCGATACCGGAAAGACCGTGTCCCGGCTTATTGAGGATCTGCCGGTCACCTTTACCACACCTGAAATAAGGGTTGATTGTGCTGACGAGATCAAATTTGATGTTGTGAAAAAAATAACCGCTCAGTTCAAGGAAAAATACAAGGTTATTGATATTGACGGCATGAGGGCACTGTTTGATGGAGGATGGGGTCTTGTCAGAGCCTCAAACACTCAGCCGGCACTGGTATTAAGATTTGAGGCTGCAACCCGGGACAGACTTGATGAGATAAGGGCTGAGGTAGAGACAGCACTTCACAAAATTATTAATGACTGAAAGATATGGATCTCGGTTGAGCATTAAGGCAATACAGATCGTATTGTTATTGAGAACATAAGCAGCTTCGCTGCAATTATTGTTTGATTGAAATTCCTGAATAATAAAAAAGAGGGGGCAAATTTCTTGTAGCTGATTTGCCCCCGATTGAACACCTACAGCATCTTTGCCATGGCTTTTCCGTAGTCCTGAGCCATGACAATGCCTCCTTGCAGCCAGCTTGCTTTGAGCATAAGAGGGGAACCTGTCATTTTCATCTTGTATATATTCTTCATGGTATCAAATATCCGCTGTTGAGCCTCACCGCTCCATCCAAATGCCCCGAATGACCCTCCAGGAAGATTTTCAAGCTCCGCACGCTCTGCAATGAACAGAACCTGTTTCATGGATGAGATCATCTCGCCGTGATATGTCGAAGAACCAAAGATATAACCTTTAAAACCCTTGAGATCATCCTCGCTTTTAATCTCGGTGGCATTTTTAATGGTTGCGGTATGTCCGCCAATGCGTATTCCCTCGGCAATAAGTTCAGCTATTTTTCTTGTCTCACCTGTTCTTGATGCATAAACAATTAAAAAATCACCCATGACTTTAATCTCCTTTAATTTATGTTGTTTATGTGAAAGCCTCTTGAAATAGCCTTGATTATATGACTTTCATTTCTTCACTATCTTAATGATTTAAGCTACCTTACCCAGAAAATCGCGAAGCCTTGGATTTTTGGGGTTTGAAAAAAAATCACCAGGGTTGCTGTCTTCTTGAACCACACCATCATCAATAAAGATAACCCTGTCTGCGACATCTCTTGCAAATCCCATCTCATGGGTAACCACCACCATTGTCATTCCCTCAGAAGCAAGTTGCCGCATAACTTCAAGAACTTCTCCTACAAGCTCAGGATCAAGAGCTGATGTCGGTTCATCAAAAAGAATCACCTTGGGTTTCAAGGACAGTGCTCTTGCTATGGCGACCCGCTGCTTCTGTCCTCCTGAAAGCTGCTCAGGATAGTTTCTTGCCTTGTCAGCAAGTCCTACCTTTTCAAGAAGTGCAAGACCAAGCTTGTCAGCATCTGATCTTGGCATTTTTCTTACCTTTACAGGCCCCAGCGTCACATTGTCCAATACAGTCATATGCGGAAACAGGTTGAACTGCTGAAACACCATGCCCGCCTCTGTGCGCACATGGTTTATATCAGTATCTGGATCCATGATGTCCTTGCCGTCCACAATTATACGGCCGGATGTCGGTGTTTCCAGACGGTTAACACATCGAAGAACCGTTGATTTTCCTGATCCGGACGGGCCAATAATGCAGACTACCTCGCCAGACTTGATATCAAGGTCAATACCCTTGATAACCTCCAGATCACCGTAGCTCTTGTGAAGATTGATAATTTTAATCATTTCCATTTTTTTCAACTCTCCCTCATGCCGGTTTGGTCAGGATTTTTTTAGCGGGTTGTTTTCATATCCAGGTGATTTTCAACCATCCGAAGCCCCTTTGCAATTGACAGGGTCATGGCAAGATATACCACAGCCACAGCAAGATAGACTTCAAACGCCTTGAAGTTGACCGCTACAATCTCCTGTCCTGTACGAAGAAGCTCCCCGACACCAATTACCATAAGAAGCGAGGTATCTTTAAGGCTTATGATAAACTGATTGCCAAGTGGCGGGATCATTCTCTTGAATGCCTGTGGCCAGACAATATAGAGCATGGTCTGGGAACGGGTAAGGCCGATGGAACGCCCTGCCTCGGTTTGACCAGGATCAATGGACTGCACAGCACCACGGACGATTTCTGCAATATAGGCACCCGAGTTGACCGCGATTATGATGATACCGGCGGTCAGAGGAGGTATTCTTATTCCAAGCGCCATTGGAACGCCATAGTATAAAAACATCGCCTGTACAAGCATTGGCGTACCTCTTATGGCCTCAATGTATGTAATTGCCACAGTCCTTGGAAAGGCGTGTCTCGCAAGTTTCATTAGTCCGATAAGGGCACCGAGAAAAAAACCCAGAGAAAGGCCTCCAAGAGTTATGACAATAGTAAACTTCACCCCTCGCATAAGCATGGGAATGCTTTCAAAAAATACTGACCAGTCAAAATGAAATTCCATGGATAAAATCCTTTTACAATTACCTGGTAACCTGTTTGTGCTGGTAGATATCTGTTATCTGTTACCCGTTACCTGGTTTTATGCAGGCAGACAAAACAACCACGGTTAGTCTGCCTGCCAGGTTAATTGTCTCTGTTTCCGGCATCCTTTAC
The DNA here is from genome assembly GCA_015232935.1 of Desulfamplus sp. GTDB lineage: Bacteria > Desulfobacterota > Desulfobacteria > Desulfobacterales > Desulfobacteraceae > Desulfamplus. The sequence continues at coordinate 2,594 of JADFYT010000087.1, read as the reverse complement.
GGAAGTATTTATCTCATCGTAACCGTTCACTCCTCCCTAAAAATGCAGGAGCGAGAAAAACAAGCTCCTGATTTTATTAACCCTGCCAAAAATTTGAGAGGGGGGTGTGTGAACGGTTACGTCTCATCAAAAGCGGTTTCTACTTTTCTGAAATCAGTTTGACAAGAAATCCGGTTGCCTGATCACAGGTCACGCCGTTTTTTCCGCCGTTTGGTACCAGGTCTGCTTTTTCAAGGGCATCAAGAGCAGCATCAACAGAATCCTTCAAGCCGGAATACCCTATAAACTCGAGAAGCTCTCCAGTAGCCTTTACAACTGCAACAGGAGATGAAAAATGTCCCCTGTTCTCAAGCATCATTCTTGTGCCGGTGCCTCCTCCTGCTTCAAACATACCTTGGGAAAACGAAATATTCGCGGAACCAACCCCTCCTATTCCGCCAACATACATGCCAGCCTCATCACCTGCCATATCTCCTACGATATTATTGCATACTATTGTAGTCACCTTGAACTCCCGACCACTCTTTTCCCCTTTCATTGAGTCAAGCTTTGATGGCTGGGTAACTGTATATGAAAAATCATCAGGCTTTACAGACAGATAGTCAAGTTCAGGAAAATTTTTGTCAATATAATCTTTTGCCCAGTTAAGAGCCGCGGCATCCGGTTTTATGACATTATCCTTGAAATTGAGAACTACCGCGTCCGAGCCGTTCTGTTTTGCATGCAGGCAAGCCAGATGGGTCAATCTTTCAATATCAATGCGTGCCTGGGGCCAGAAACAGAGAGAGTACTCTTCCCGGCCATTCAAAAAAGATACTCCGGCTGATTTTGCGTCCTGATAGGGTGTTCCAAGATTGCATCTGAAAATTGTAAAATCGATTCCCTTTTCATCATTCTTGATCCGCCGTTGACACGCAAAAAGATCCATATACTGCCTCATCCAGACATTGGCACTTGGCACATTCGGGTATTTGGAGCTGTCCGGAGTCTCAAGAGGCATTTTCAATATTACATCGCACTTGTCAATAACATCAATGGATGCCTTTGGAGCGACAACGTCAAGCTCAAGTCTCTTTTCTATGGTAAGATCCGGAATTTCAACAACGGTGATATCTCCTCTTTCAATCTCCTTTGAAAGCAGTGTCTCAAGAATTGTACGGGCGGCTGTCGCCACAATCGGGCCGATACCGTCCCCGGGAGCAAAGCCTATTGTCAGGGGACGCTTTTTGCTCAAATCCACCGGATTAAAATGGCCTCGGGTCAGGATAGCTTTTTCAACACGCTTTTTCTCTTCTGTCAGAAGCTTGAGCAAAGCATCAAAAGGGTTATAGTCTCCTTCAAACATATTTAAATATTCACTCATGTACTCTCCTTTTCTTGCAGGGCATTTGATAATCCCTGACTCTTACTCATTGTTTTTTACATGAAAGTATCTTTAAGCAACTGTAATCATGCTAACTTTCACTCCTGGTTGTGACAGAGCGATCTGCCATGTATGTTATCTTATAATAATGCGGTTCATGCCGCTGATTTTTGAAGAACAAGACCTGAAACAATAAACGCAAGACCTATAAAAGTTGATATAAACACAGCCTCATTCAAAAAAAACCGGATAAAGATCAATGAAATAAACGGGGTCAGAAATATCATGTTAACGATCTTGCCATTATTGGTGCTCAGCTTAAGAGCTGTCAGCCAGATGACAAAGGTGAAACCAAACTCAAAACATCCAATCCAGACAGCACCGGCAAATCCTTCTATGGATATATCGGTGATACTTGAGAACCAGAGACAGGATATTGTAGTCAAAGGAAGACTAAAGAGGAAATTGAGAAAAAGACCGACAACAGGATCCCGAGACATCCTGACATTGAAAATCCAGTAAAATGCCCATACAACAGTGCTGCCAAACGCAAGCACGATACCATCCAGGCTCAATGTTTTAAATCCGGAAAGGTCTCCATGCGTAGAAACAATTACAGCACCTGTATAGCATATGATCAAGGCAACAAAATCAATTCTGCGAAACGGGTGTTTAAGAAGGGGAACTGACAGCAGTGCAAGCATTATTGCCCAGGTGTAATTAACAGACTGGGCGATCTGTGCGGGCAGAAGATCATAAGCCTTGAAGATCATCAGATAGTATATGAAGGGGTTGAGCATTCCAAGAAGGAATGAATTTATATAATCCTGCCTGTCAAGAGAAAAGATCTGCCCAAGTTTTCCCTGTATCCCCAGAATCGAACCAATAACAACCGTGGATACGACACTTGCGTAAAATAGAAGCTGCGGCACATCCAGATATCTTAAGGAGAGCTTGAAAGCGGTTGCCGATGTTGACCAGAAAAGAACTGTGAGCAGGGCGAGTCCATATGCTTTATTCATTTGATTCTCAATTTCTGTTACAAGGATACAAAAACTATCTCGATAATTAAAGTTTTCTTAAAATTTCGCATATTCACCATATGCAAAAAACATATACAAAATCACTTTGTAATCAGAATTGAACACATTTGCAAGTTTATCTGTTAATAATTTTCTTGATTCTCCTGACCTGGACAAGCCGGAACCAGAAAGGATTTTCTGATTCTCTT
>JADFYT010000086.1 GCA_015232935.1 Desulfamplus sp. | reverse complement strand
TTTGAATCGGTAAATTGAATCCTGGCTGTTTGCAGTTCCTTTTATCGTAAATGCCAATAGGTCAGGCTTGGGTGTTCCAGCTACAGCAGCGTCATAGTTGACATTTATGCTCATAGTATTGCCAGGTACAAGTTTTCCAGGTGCAAGGTTAAATGTCAAAAGCGTGTTACCGCTTACAGGATCATCAATTGTTATAGGAGTATTTAAAGGCGGATCACCTATGGGAACTCCATTTGAATCCAGACGCCCAACTTCAATAAACCCCTTTACACCAGTTGCAATCCCATTGGTGTCATACTTTTCCCAGGCTATAATTCCTTTGTCAGGAGTTAAAACATCATCGTCAATAGTTGCAGGTGAAGCTGAAAAGATTCCTCCGGCTGCCTGGGCAACATTGGATGAGATGGACATTCCTTTCTCAACTCCTATAGTTACTGCACTTGTCATAACAGCAGCACCTCCGGCTCCAACCGCTGTGCCTGAAAAACTTACCGTGCTGCCGGCTCCTCCGTTAGTGGTCACATTTTCCAAGCCGATTGTCCTTCCAGATTTACTTGTAAGTGTAAACTGAGTTGTTAAAGGATTGCTGACATTCCAGGCAAGCGTTAAATCATCATCGCCATATTTTTCATTAATCTTTTGGGCTGCTGATAAAAATGCATCTTCAAACTGTTCATTAACACCGCCCAATGCCGTATCCACAGTGAATGTCTCATAATGTGTTACTCCGTCAACATATATGCCAAAACTTATATTGTCACCATTAACAGCGGCAAAACCACCAACATCAAGAACAGCACTGTTTGCATCTGCTTTGGCGTTTATATCATCAATTTTATTTAAAGCCTCTGCAATAGATGCCGCAGACTGTTTTGCATCGCCTCCGCTGTATTTGATCTCAACGTTTTGTGTTCCGCCGGATGGTCCGCCTGTAATCGTCAGAGTCTGTGCCGCGATCGAATTATTGGTCTGGATCAATTGTGCGGATGTGCCGGCACCAGATTGAACAACGCCAATTCTTGAACCGTCTGTTTCAGCCGACAAATTATAGGTGACTGTGCCGCTGTCCATGACTGTAAGTTTATAAACAGCTTTTTCCAAAGGAAGATTATTTGGAACTTCCGGCTGCCAGTCGGAGATCTTGGCCTGCGAAACACCCATATCCATCTCTGTTTTTGAATAGACCGCAGTGGCATTTGTATTATCCTCAATCCACATGGAGAGATTTTTTGAGTGGTCGATTTTATCTCCAAAACTCAAACTGTTAAGCCATCCGCTCTGGTCAACTTCGTACTGACCGGTAAGGGGTTTTGAAAAATACTCAAGCCCGACACCCTGGGAGTGCTGATAGTTTATAGCCCAGACAACCTCATGGGAGAGCTCATTTATGTCAGCCTGATATTTGGGAATAACAGAATCACGGACATCAAGCCATCCGCCAATCTGCCCGCCTGCAATCTGGTCTGTAATATCCTGTGTCTTGCCGGCAGAGTTGACCCAGTTAATCCTGTTCTCACTGACAGCAAGATTATAGTTGCTGTCACCGTTTACAACAGGAAGGCCATTGACAACATTGATTACAACAGCACCGTTTGTCTGTTCAAAAACCTTGATATCAATAATTTTTCCAAGCTCATCAATCAGGGAGTTTCTCTGATCCCGCTTATCGTTGGATGTACGATGATGCTCCTGCCCCATGATATCCAGGTTCAGCCTTGCAATATCAGTGGTTATCTTGTTAAGCCTGTCAACAGAATTTACAAGTTTCATGTTGATCTCGGTCTCAACCTGGTCAAGATAGTCGTATGCTCTGTTAAACCGCTCGGAAAGCTCCTGCCCGTTTTCTAAAATTATAAGACGCTCTGAATCGTCAGCAGGGTTATTTGAAAGATCATTCCATGAATTCCAGAAGTCGTTCAGAACATTGCTGATGCTGTTATTGGAAGATTCATTAAAGTGGTCAGCAATGATTTTAAGGTAGGATTCTGCCTCTTGAAAACCGGGCAGGGAAGCTTTTTCTCCTGTAAGACGATTTTCAAGCAACTGATTTACGCTCTGTGTAACCTGGGAAGAGTTTACACCTGTACCAAACAGAAAACCCGCGTATTTTATGGGGCCGTTGTTGGCCTGCTCAACATGTTGTCTGCTGTAGTCCGGGTTATTGACATTGGAAATATTATTTCCAGTTACATTAAGTCCGTACTGTTGTGCAAGCAGTGACCCTTTCGCAATCTGAAGTGTGGAACCAATGCCTCCCATAATACGCCTCCCATGTTACACCCGAACCAAAATATATAACCACACCCAAAGGACACAGCTTCCAAAACTGAATAAATGGTAATAACCAGATTCTGATCATCCTGAACCATGAAAATCAGGAATCATGAAAATCAGGAATCATGAAAATCAAAACACATTTTCATGGTAAATCAGGCCTGTGCTGAAATAAGGGTGGTTGCAGAATCTCTTCCATATCTGGTGCCGTAGAAAGAAGATGGAGTACTTGAAACTGACAACCCTCTTCTTGCGTACGATTGCTGTTTTGAACCCCCTGTAATTGTTGATATTACTCCATCAATAACTCCAAGGTACTCCTGAATATATCTGCGATTGGAAGAAGCTATGTGCCTGAGTTCATTTTTTTTGCCTTCAATGGCAATTTTCAACATTTCAAGGTCAGCCTTTTCTCTGGATGAGATTGGCAAGATATTGACAAGATGAGCCATATCAAAAGTTTGCAGATCCATAATGCCATGATCAATATGTTTATCGTCAAGGAGAAAAACAATACTGTTACGCAATTTTTCAATGTCGGAAGCAAGCTCTCGCTTTCTTGTGGAAGCTGTCCAGAGGGAGTTTACATCCATTTTTACTATATAGCCGGTTTCTGCTTCCAGAAGTGATACAAGTTCGCTGTAAATCTGCAATTTTTTCTGAAGTAAATTTTTGATGTTGTAATATAATGTTTCCATGGCAACCTTCTCCCCTGCTGTTAAATATTATCGGCATTAAAAAGTTCTGCTTGAATTTGTAAAAGGCAAGCGGAATTTTTTTCCTCGTTAAATATCCTCCGGCCTTTTAGTCATAAAAAATGTGCAATGGGTATGCCATGCGGAACTTTGACAAGGGTGGTTGCAGCATCTCCTATATATCTGCTACAGAAGATCAGTCAATTTGCCATGAAAATCAATTCCGGTTTTCATGGTTCGGGATGGCCATCTGACGACCATGAATGCTTATCTGTCCGGAAAACTATATATTATATACTGGAGTTCAGGAAGAAAAAAAAGAGGCAGGTCAATCTGGAAAGTATTTTGATCTATAGAGCATCTTGCAGCTGCCTGTAAAGATACTCTCCAATGCCTGTAGAATTTTCCCCCCTGGAAATTTTTTCCGCAAGGTACTGATCATGCATTGATGTATAGATATCCATACCCTGGGACTTTCCTAAAAGAGGATCGTCAGGAATGGTTGATCTCATGGATTTAAGCATGGTGTTGAGAAATATCGCCTCAAAGCCCTGACATGCCTCTTTCAGGGCTTTGTCATCCTTTTGTTTCCCTTTCACCCCACTGATACCGTTAGTATCTGTAAAGCCATTTTTCAGGCCATCAGGATTCCTTTCTGATTTGAGGCCGTCAGGATTTCTTTGGGGGTTCAAATCAGAAAGATCTTTTCCTGATTTGGATCTGTCAAGATACTTTTCCTGACCCGTCTGACCTTTTACAAGTTGATTGGTCATAAATTGGCTGGCTAAAGAGATATCCATTGTATTGCCCTCCCGTTTTATATGAACATCCGGCACCCTCCATTCCGTGCCGTTTATATAATTTCAAGATCTGCCTGAAGTGCTCCTGCTGCCTTGATACTCTGGAGAATAGTAATAAGATCTCTTGGAGTGGCTCCGATCGAGTTGAGACCTCTGACCAGTTCGCCAATAGTTGTTCCTCCCTCAAGAGTGATAACATTGACCTTTTCTTCTTCCATTTGCACATCAGTCTGTTCGTTAACCACTGTTTGACCTTCCGTAAATGGCCCTGGCTGCGATACATCCATCTCTTTTTTTATGGTAACAGTAAGATTGCCGTGAGCAACAGCTACCGTTGATATAGTAACATTATCCCCGATAATGACGGTGCCGGTCTTCTCGTTTACCACCACTTTGGCCTTTGTATCAGGTATCACCACAAGCCCCTCTATGTCCGCTATAAATTCAGCCACCTTGTTTCCCTGCATATCCTCGGGAATATTGAGCTGAAGGGCGCTTGAATCAACAGCCTCTGCAACGCCCTCCCCAATAGATACATTGATGGTCTCGGCAACTCTTGCCGCGGTTGTAAAATCAGGATTCAGCAAAGAGAGGGTAAGTGTTTTCTTGCCGTCTAACCGCATCGGAATCTCCCGCTCAACAGTTGCACCATTGGCAATTCTTGCGACCTGGAGATGATTTTTCTGCTGAGAGCCTCCTGCACCACCAGCACCAGCACCCCCAATCGTCACAGCCCCCTGGGCAAGGGCATAGACCTTTCCATCCACACCTTTTAGAGGAGTCAAAAGCAGTGTTCCGCCAGAAAGACTTTTGGCATCGCCGATGGATGAGGCAATAACATCAATTTTATTTCCTATCCTGGCAAAAGGCGGGATGTTGGCGGTTACCATGACAGCAGCGATATTTTTAACATTAAGGGCATTTTTATCAACACTTATGCCCATGCGCTCCATCATGTTTGCAAGTCCCTGAGTGGTAAAGTCGGAACCTGATTTGTCGCCAGTGCCATCCAGTCCTATAATAATGCCATAACCTGCAAGCTGATTGGTCCTGATCCCTTTAATGGCTGCAATATCCTTGATTCTTGCGGCATCGACACTGTTTGCGATAACGGAACATAAAAGAAAAAAATGAACATATATTTGTAAAAATTAGAGTATGGCATCATTAATCCCCTCCCTTAATTGAACTTTAAATCAGAAAGGCCAAAGATTATCAAACAGACGTGTACCCCAGCCCTGTTTCTGCTTGTCCGCAATTACCCCCTGACCAAAATACTCAATCCTGGAATCTGCAAGGTAGGTTGACTGAACACGGTTATTATCACCTATATCTTCAGGTCTGACAACACCTGAAACAACAATATACTGAACCTCCTGATTAAGTTTCATGGCACGTTTTCCATATATGGTGTAATTGCCATTTGGCAGCACATCTACAATTCTTGCTGCAATGGATGCCGTAATCTGGCCGTTTCTGTTGCTCTTTGCTGTTCCTGCAAAGGCATTGTCAAATGTTGTTCCCACCATTTTATCCGCAACCATGCCTCTGGTAACAGGATTGGGAAGAGCTACAAAAGGTTCTGTATAGCCGAACAAATTTGGCACCCCGATATTCATCTTGCTGGTTCTGCCCGCTTCAGTTGCGGCATCCATGCTTGATTTCGCATTTTCCACAATATCTACGATCAGGGTGTCTCCGGGCTGTCTTGCCTTTGTATCTTCAAAAAACGGGTCACTGCTTTCTGTCCATAAAGATCCCTCTGACGGGGGCAAAGGCTCATATTGGGTCTGAAGTACAGGCTGGTCGGAAATGCCGGGCGGCAGCAAAGCAGAAGAGTCTTTCTCCTTGTCAATGGAGGCACAGCCTGTCAGCAGTATCAAAACCATGACTTTTGGAATCCATATATTGATTTTTGAACGGGTCATCATGCCCTTCCCTCCTTTTTTCATTTTTCTAACCATTAAAAAACAGGCTCTGATTTTCATGGTTAGAGGTGGCCATATAACGGCCATATGAACGTTCAGGAACGAGTCCGAAATAACATTCTCATTTGAAAATCCATATACGACCTCCTTCAAGGTCGGTGATTCTGAAACGAGCAAGTTATTCAAAACCGGTTCCTTAATAAAAAACCTTTACGCTGTTCTTGCCGGTGACCACGGCATTTATAATCTTGCCTGATGTCATGTTTTGAACCTGCACTGTATCATCCATTCTTCCATCACTCTTTACAATGCCTAATGTGACAATTCTCAAGTTGGCCCGGGCAGCGACTATCTTGACAGTATCTCCTTTTTGAATAAGGGCGGGATCTTCAATCATGTTTGGCGTAATGGCTTTACCGGATTGAGCGTTTCTTGTAAGAACCTTTCCAATTACATCCTGCTCCACACTGAAATAATCTCCATGAACACTGCCGATACTTATCCTCTGAACAGTCACATCTCCTGGTTCAACTGTTTTTCCCCTTGTCAGTGACCGGGATGCACAAAGAACATAATCAAAAACATCAATCCATCCAGACAGGGAGAGACGGCCATAGTCCTTTCGATTAACCTGAATATTGACATAAAGAGTCACTCTGCCCTTTAATCCCCTGTTGTTACTCAGAGGTGGAGAAAGAGATATCTCCCCTTCAGGATAGATATCAAGACCTCTTACGGAAAAATCCCTGATCTCAAACTCCTTTCCATCTGAATGTTCATGTACATACTCTTCGTAGATAGCTTTGAGATCATCTTCAGAGATCTGCTGGCTTGCACGCTCGACATAAATCTTTTCAGGCATGATCAATGCCACATCATCAAAAGATATGCCGTTCGCATAAAACAGTCTGTTTGATTTTATCTTTGACTCAAGACGTCTGCCGTCAATAATCTTGATCTTTCCCGGAACAGGTGCAAATCCCGCGTCAATAGCCGCAAGCTGACGTTTAAGAAGATCTGGTGCTTCAATATCTGAAATCTCTCCAAGCCTGACCTTTCTGCTGTTTACATGGACTGATTCGTGCACTTCAATCACAATCTGTTCTGATCCCGAAGCCGCGGAAAAAGAAAAAAAATGAAGTAATGCGATAATTAAAACAGGCCATTGAAATTTTACAAGCCATCGGAATTTCACAAGCCATTGGAATTTCATAACTGCCTCCAGTCGGACAAACCTGAACACTATCAGGAGAAATTATATTTTTACTCAGGAAATTCAATCAGACATTAATTGCAGCGAATCTGCCTGTGTTCCTTGCCATTAAAACGCATTCCTGTTTTCGTGATTCAGGGTGGCCAATCAACGGCCATTAAGGTTTAACGTTTCAGACCATTTGCAATACCAAGCATGGCGTCTGCGGTCTGAACCGATTTCGAGTTTGCCTCATAAGCTCTTTGTCCGGTAATCATGCCAACCATCTCTTCAACCACGCTTACGTTTGACATTTCAAGCGAGTTATTGGCAACAGTACCGGAACCATTTTCTCCTGGTACCTGTTCTATTGCCTGGCCAGACCCTTCTGTTGGCCGGAACAGATTGTTGCCGACCGCAAACAGGCCGGCCGGATTTATGAATGTTGTTATACTGATCTGCTCGGTTGCAAGAATCTGCTCGTTGGCACCGTGCACTGTCAATGTTCCGTTGTCCTGAAGCGTGATAATTGTAGCCTCGGCAGGTATTGCAATTTCAGGCTGCAATCTGTCTCCGCTTGCGGTTGTTATAAATCCTTCGCTGTCCAGAGTAAAGTTGCCGGCTCTGGTATAAAGCTCCTGGTCTCCATGAAGTACCCTGAAAAAGCCATCTCCCTGAATCACCATATCCAGATCATTTCCGGTCTGAACATAATCGCCCTGGGTAAATATTTTCTGGATACCGGCAGGTTTTGCCCCCATGCCCACCTGGATACCGGTTGGAACCTGGCCGCCGCCAGGAGTTGTAGCTCCTGCCACAAGCATGGTCTGATACATCAGATCCTCAAAGTTTGCCCGCGATTTCTTGAACCCTGCCGTGCTTGAGTTGGCAAGGTTGTTAGCTACAACATCGGTCTGCATCTGCTGGGAATTCATACCGGTTGCCGCTGTCCATAATGCTCTTATCATATTTGACCTCCTTGTGTTACGGAGCAGGTTTAAACGTAAAAGAGTGTACATAAAGTCAGATTGTAATTGTACATAAAACCAGATTATTGCAGCTTGCCTACCTCATTGATCGCCTTTCCGTCCACTTCGTCAAAGGTCTGCATCATTTTCTGGTATGTCTCGTACATTCTGTGGTGGTCAATCATGCCCACCATCTCATCGACCACCTGAATATTGGAACCCTCAAGTGCCCCCTGCTTTACAACGAGTCTGTCAGGCTCTTTTTCATCGGCAGCAGCGTCCCCCTTGTAAAAAAACAGATCGCCTCCCTGCTTTTTCAAACTGGTCAGGTCGTCAAAGGTTACAATATCAAGATTATCCACTGGAAGACGATCCACCATTATCTCCCCCGCCTCATTGATCTCGATGTTCTGGCCATTCAAGACAATCTCTCCATTGGCTCCCTGAACCGCGTAGCCATTCTGGTTTACCAGAACTCCATCAGTATTCAGGCTGAAATTGCCGTCTCTGGTATATCTTATACCTTCCGGAGTATTGATCTTGAAAAATCCCTGATCGCCAAGTGCCACATCCAGCTTGTTGTCAGTTGGTTTAATCTGCCCCTGACTGAAATCTGTATTGAGATTTGCCTTGAACACCTTGTCAAAACTGACTACATCCTTCTTGAATCCTGCTGTATCTGCGTTGGCAAGGTGGTTGGAAGTGGCTTCAAGTTTTCTCTCCTGCCTCAATCCTCCCTGAACTGGCCGTGTCATTTGAAGAATCATCTTGTCCTGCCTTTTGTGATTCGGGGTTTATAGACTTCATCAATCTGACAAACTTGATGATTTACCGTGAAAATGACTATCATTTTTATATTTGGGGGTGATTGATACATGTCAATCATGCCCGTTTAGTTCTGATAAACTTGATGATTTCGTATTGATTTTTTTACGAGGTCATCAAACTTCATTCATCTGAATATAAAAAGTATTGATGTCAGTCATGTCATGAATCTATT
>JADFYT010000085.1 GCA_015232935.1 Desulfamplus sp. | reverse complement strand
AAATTATCAAAGAGCGGCCTTTATTGATACTGGTTTTGTAAATAGCGAAAAATACGCTCAACAGGCACGGCAGATGGCAGATGAGTATCATTGGAAATATGAAAAGATAAAGGGAGACAGATCTTTAATGCGGCGTATGCTGACTCAGGAAGATTCTGATGACAGCATTCTGATTGTTCCGCCCGGCCACAGTACAATCTACTGTGCTTTTAAAAATGCTCTTGACTCTGCTCCTGTAACCAACTCTTCAAAGACTGATACATTGACCAATGGAGCCAATTCTGGCATCAGTATCAAAAATGGAGTTAATCAGGAGTCTTCTGTTCCTTCCGGTTCCGGTTCAAGAATTATTGTCTGTGATGAATATGGGGAAAAAATGATTGCCGTCCGAAAAGAGGGCAGGGCATCTGCAACTCAAAGCAAAAAAGATGGCAGTGATTTTTCGGCATCAAATATAGAAGAGGGCAGGGGGCTTTTGATTCGGTATGGACTTGGAATTGATGCCGGAGGTACATATACAGATGCTGTGATATATGATTTAAAAAAAAGAGAGATAATCCATAAAAACAAGGCTCTTACCACCAAGTGGGATTTTTCCGTTGGTATTGATAACGCACTTTTGGGCCTGGATAGCAAGATGCTCTCCAAGGTTGAGCTGGTCTCTGTTTCGACAACTCTCGCAACAAACTCAATTGTGGAGGGGGAGGGGCAAAAAACAGGGCTGATTCTTATGAACAGTGCTGGAATGGTCTCAGATGATCTTATAGTTCATACCCCGAAACAAAATGTAAAAGGTTATATTAATATCAGCGGTGAAGAGGTCGAACCGGTTGATCAAGATCAGATCAGGCGTGTTGTAAAAGAGATGAGCACAAAAGAAGGTGTAACCGCGTTTGCTGTTTCCGGGTTTGGAGGAGCAATAAATCCTGTTCATGAACTTGCTGTCAAACAGATAGTTGAGCAGGAGACAGGTATGGTAGCATGCTGTGGACATGAGTTCTCAGACCTGCTTGATTTTGTTGTCAGGGCACAGACAGCCGTTCTAAACGCCCGTATCATTCCTCGCATGGTCAAGTTTTTCAAGGAGATTGAGCATGTCCTGAAAAGACGTTCAATATCCGCTCCGGTCATGGTTGTCAAGGGAGATGGCACTCTTATGTCTTCTGGAATGGCTAAAGAGAGGCCTGTAGAGACCATCTTGTCCGGCCCTGCCGCAAGCGTTGCCGGTGCAAGAATGCTTACCGGCTTGAGTGATGCCATGGTAGTTGATATGGGTGGAACAACCACTGATACCGCGGATATCTGCGATAATGCGGTTGCTGTGTGTAAAAGCGGGGCACATGTTGGAGGATTTGTCACCCATGTCAAAGCACTTGATATGCGTACGACAGGTCTTGGAGGAGATAGCCTTATAAGGTGGAAACAGGGTGACTTTATAATTGGTCCAAGGCGCGTTGCTCCCCTCGCATGGGCTGGCAGCCTGCACAGTCCAGATTTGAATCAGGCACTGTTCCACATGGAACAACGATCTGTTGCCCATATTGAACAGGTGCTCTTTGTAGCCATGCGAATTGACATCCCTCTTGAACATACCGGAGGAAAAATTTCATTTGTACCTACAGATCAGGAAATCAGGATTTATAATCTTTTACGCGATCGCCCCCATACACCGGAAGAGCTCGCAACTGCCATTAACTGCATGTCAACCACATTTCTTCCCATGGAACGTCTTGAAGAGAGCGGGCTTGTCCAGAGGTGCGGTCTGACTCCTACCGATCTTCTCCATTTTAAGGGCTATTTCACAAAATGGAATCCTGAACCAGCCAGAAGAGTGCTGCAGTTAATGGCACAATTCAGCAAGACAACAGTTACGGAACTTGTTGATGATCTTTTAAAGAAAATGGAAAAAATATTGGCACTTGAGCTTTTGAAAAAGCTGATTCTAAAAGATATTAAAGATGCTGCCAAAAATTCATTATTCAAAAACGGACAGAACGGAAAACATGGAAACAGGAGAGATAAAAATGGCGTGAACAGGGACGATCTTGAGGAATCCCCTGTGGCAAAGCACCTTGTCGCAAGCATTCTTGATCCTTCCTTGAACTCAAGATACCGGATAAGAGCAGAGTTTTCTCACCCTGTCATTGGCATAGGAGCACCTGTTCACTATTTTCTGCCCGGGGCAGGCGAGCTTCTCAATGCCAGGGTTATCATTCCTCAGGATGCGGATGTGGCAAATGCTCTGGGTGCCATAACAAGCCATGTAATGATCCGGCAGAAAATTGTCATCAGGCCAGACAGCACCGGCAGGTTTGTTGTTGAAGGTGCTCCTGGAAATCATGGATTCAGGGACATAAATGAGGCTGAGGATTGGGCAATGGAATACCTTAAAGGCAGTGTGGTAAAGCAGGCTGTCAAGGCTGGAACCAGCAGAAAAACAATATCTGTAGAAATAGATGACCGTGTTGTCAATACAGGTAACGGCCTCTCTCTTTTCCTGGACAGAACCATGACAGCAACTCTGGTGGGAAGCCCGGACCTTGTACTTGAATCCGCGTGATTAATCAACTATTTGTTTTTACAATCCCCTTCTGAAGCGTTTATGTGATAGTCTCTTGAGATATCTGCAATTATAAGACTTTCATTTTTCGTTCTGCCCATCAGTGCATGGCCGTTATCAGGAAGGGGATTCTCTTGATGGTAATCAGTTCTTGTTGCTCAGGAATTTCAGTCTGACAACAATTGCAGCCAAACTGCTTGTGTTCTTCAAATTATACTTATTGCATCCATTATTCATAAATCTTGTCTCTATGCCCTATTTTTACCACCAATACAGTCAGGCTATTTTTTTCAAGGACTGATATAACCCTGTAATCACCTACTCTGTGTCTCCAATAGCCTCTATAACCTTTTCGTAATGCTTTTCCAAAATCCATAGGGTTTGGTGATATAGATTCCATGTAGTCAACTATACTTTTTGCAACAGACTTATCCAGCTTGAAAAGTTGTTTTAAAGCTGCCGGAGTATATTCTATGTTATAATTCAAGCTCTTTTTGCACTTCTTTGGTTGACAACGCTTTTTCACCACTCAGAATAAACTCCTTATAGGCTTTTTCGCCAAAATACAAATCCTCAAGGTCTTCAAGATACCTCCTGATTGCTTCAATGGCATAAAATGATTTTGTTCTGTTTGTTTGTGCAGCAAGAAAATTTAGTCTTGTTGCCAAATCCTCTGGTAATCTTATTGATAACATATTTACCTCCTTAAATTTTCCAATGCTATGCAAAAAATGCAAAACAAATATTTGAACTTTACAAGGGTTTCCATCAGGCATTACAGTTTAAAACTCAAAACGGTTTCGGCATCTTTCATATCACCTGAAAAGCAGTTTGCATTTTTTTGGGAAAAGCCCCTAAAAATGCAAACAAGGTTAAATACAATGTAAAAAGGCAAGTGAAACATGCTATTGCTTCTTCAAGTTTAAAGTGTCGGGTAGATCTTAAGATTATTCAATCTTGCGAGATTTTTTTCACCCGACAGTCAAACCTTGAAGGAGCACTATGGTTTCTGAATTCTTTTATCAGGGAAAAAGTTAGAACCAGGAGCGGTGGCTCCAGACATCTTTTTCCAGATTGTTTTTATCTTCCTGAAGTTTGAGATACATGGATGCATTCTGGATAGCAAGCCCTCCCTGGTGACCAAGAGCCTCGACTATCATAATAAGATCATTGGGAAACTCTCTTTGGTCCTGACTGAAAAGCCCCATCAGTCCTATCACCTGCTCCCTTGCCATAATCGGGGTGCAGATTGCGGACTTGATCCCCGCCTTTTTCATCCCTTCCACAAGTTCCGGTCTTTTATCAGTATCTGTGTCATTGACGATTTTAGTTTCCCCTTTCAATATGCTGGAGATGAAATTAGAGCTGACGTTTGGTGCTAATGATTTTAGAAATTCTTCAGTCAATCCATGGCTTGCCACAAGTTCCATGGTCTGTGTGTCCTCGTTGAACAGCCGGATGGAAGCTCCTTTCATTCCAAAGACATCACAGAGTTCCTCAGTCATATGCTTGAGGATTTCCGTAATTTCCAGGGTGGAGTTGATTGAAGAGGCAAGATCAAGAAACAGGGTGGAATTTTTTTCAATCCTGTTCAAAAGGCGGTTGTTGTGAATGGCAATTCCTCCCTGATCAGCCAGGGCACAAAGAAAATCTATCTCTTTTGGGGTGAAATCTCTTTGTGTTGCGGTATAAAGGGAAAGAATGCCGATAGTGCGGTTTTTCATGCGTACAGGTACCGACATTATAGAGGCTATGCCTTCTGCTTTTTTTGCTTCATGATGTTCGAGCCGGGGGTCGCTTGTTGCGTCTTTAAAAATAAGGTAGCCCTTTTTTTCAATTTCCTTGACAAGGGTGACAACTTTAATCGGGCTTGCGTGAAAATAGTTTTCCGACAACCCTTTTTGAACTACAGGTATAAAGAAGTCATTTTTTTCATCTGACAGAAACAGGCATGCCGCCTTGCCATCCATCGTGCTGATAGCACTGTCAACAATGAGATTCAGAAGTTCATTCTGGGTAGCTGCCGAACCAAATGCCTTGCTGATTTTACAGAATATATCAAAATAATCGGTTTCCATTGTTGTCATGTCGTTCAATCTCCTATAAATCCTGTTTATTTGTCTATATTTTTTTTAGCATCAGGCTTAAGTTGTTTTTTTCTTCTTTTTTACAGCGGCACCAGATTTGGCTGAATGGGCTTTTCTGGCACCTTTTTTTTCTGTGCCAACCAATTTTAACGGTTTGCCTGCTGTTGTTTTTTTCACGATCTTCTCTTTATGCCCGGGATCGGCACTCTTTTGTTCCACGTAGGACGTTTTTTCCTCCTCCTCTTTATTAGAATCTTCTTTCTCGTTGTGTTCCGGCTCCTGGTCTCTTTGCTTGAGCCATGACGCAATTTTGGGAGCGAATGCCTCCTGACATTTTGAGCTTACGTAGATACCAATATGTCCTGTATTGAGGCAAATATCTTCCGTATCTTTGCTTGCTACATGCTTTACCAGCTGGTTGCACGCTTCCGGTGGAACCAGGTGGTCAAATTTGCCGTAAATGTTGAGTAAAGGCATGGTTATATTCTTGAGATCAACAATCCTGCCACCTACTTCGAGTTTGCTTTGAATCAGTTTGTTTGCCTGATAACACTCTTTGACAAACTGCCGAAAAACCTCTCCCGGAAGATCGGGGCTGTCAAAAATCCACTTTTCCATACGAATAAAGTTTTCAACAAAATCTCTGTTATCCATGTTTTCCATGAATCCGACATATTTGTCTATCATCAGTCTTGCCGGGTTGAGAAGCAGAAATCCAAAGTTCATGACATCTCCGGAAAGGTTGCCATAGGTATCTACTACAGAATCTACATCTATATTTTTCATCCAGAGGTGAAGAAGCCCTTTGTTTGTATTAAAATTGGTTGGAGTCACTGTGGTAACAAGATTTCTGATTTTCTCCGGATGAAGTGCAGAATAAATAACACTAAAGGCACCGCCCATACAGATCCCCATCAGATTGATCTTTGGCACACCATTTTTTTTTCTTATAAATTCAACAATATTATCCATATATCCATTGATATGGTCGTCAAAATCGAGAAATCTGTCTTTTCTGGTAGGGTATCCCCAGTCAATCATGTAAAGATCAATGCCACTGTCAAGAAAACGCTCCACTACACTTCTGCCAGGCTGGAGATCAAGCATTGTCTCACGGTTGATAAGGGCATACACTACAAGCAGAGGAGTTTTGTATGCTATCTTTTTTTTTGAGCGATAGTGTTTTAATTTAACCCTGTCTTCCTGGTAAATGACCTCATAAGGTGTACTTGCGAGTTCTGTTTTAAGATCTGACAACAGAACTTCAGATGCCTTTCTGACCCTGTCTCGTGCCTTTGTAGTATCGTCAGCTACCTTTGACATGATAAGATCAATTGGGACTTTAAATTGTGTCATATCTCACCTCCCGAGCTTTTAATATCATTCTTATCACACTATTTGCTTTCTAAGGTTGCGGATCTCTTTTTTAAGTTGATGAAGTTCTCTTGCCACATCATCAAGTTCTGATCTGCTGGCAACCGGCAGGGTGCTTAATATATCCTCAATAACACTTTGTTTTGAGCTGTTAAACTGGCTCATGGCTCCTATGGTTTTTGTCAGTGCGTCAATATAGTCAGGTGTCTGGAACAGGGTCATGAAGTGACCTTCCAGGATCCTTACCCACATCTGGTAATAGAACTGAGGATCTTCAGAAAGAGCTCCTTTCTCAGCTAACGCCTGAATCTCCTCCTGCATGACTACTGCTGAATGCTGGAACGGAAGTGATAAAATGCGAAGAAAATCTGCCATCTGAGCCTGGCATATATTGAATCTATCAGTCATGTCGTTGATTTTTTCCTGATACTCCCGTGTCAATCCAAGCTGGGGAATTTGCAGAAATTTTCGGAACTCCTTTTCATATATTTCAGACCACACCTTAAACATATCTTTATCTATGTTGTCAAAATTATATGCTTTGACTGATTCCCCCATTCTGCTGGCACTTTCTGCCATTTTCTGGTGAATTTCAGCCATGCCTGAAATGGTGGAGTGGGTAAAATTCATAAGCATTTCAGGCATTGTGCCTATTCCCTTGAACAACGCGGCCATTGATTCAGGTGATGACATGGCAGCAGTAATGGTCTGCAAATTTTTCATCGCGTTTGTTATTGCCGACATTACATCTTTTTGATCCCCTGTTGTTTTTTTTGAACTGTCACCGTATTGAAATGGCCAATAAAATGGTGTTTTTCCTGATCCATCCTGGTTTTGCTGAAATACGTGCTGAAACATTGATTGAATTGGCGAGTCAAACGATGGCTGGAACGGTGACTGAAAAAAGGGGAATGGCATCTGCGGCATTTTCCCCTGGGTGTATTCACCTCCCATCAGATCGTTCACGGATTTTGTCCAGGTTTTGATCATTGATTCAATTCCTAAAGGATCATCTGTTTTATCACCCATTGTAAATCTCCTGTTTTATTTTATGTGAAAGTCTCCTGAGACAGCTGTAATTACAGGACTTTCATTATTCGTTGTGCCCATCAGGGCATGGTCGTTATCTATTTTTATAACTGCGGGTTATTGTCATCAGTTTTAAACAGACTTTGTAGATTTAGTATCATGCTCTGAAATTCGTTAGTCTGTTTACGGGCAAGATTTTGAATATGCTGGAACAGCTCCACATGACCCATCCCTTTTGCATTAAGAATGTCGCGTAATTGAGATATTACCTCTTCTTGAGTGTCCGCCTTCTGTTTCAAGACATCATGTTTTTGTCTTAAATCATTATTCTCATTTTGCAAAGTCTCATATTCTATTTTTAAACCATCATAGCTCTGCTTTAGGGCATCATGGTCTTTTTTGGGAATCCAGCCCCATAAAGTAATAGAGTCAGCAAAGGCTTTCTGGAATGCTTCAAAAGATTCGTGCGGTTTCAATGCGTCTTTTTCGTCTGGTTTCCTGTCTGGCCTGCTTGACTCCTCTGAAGCCAGTTGATAGCTTTGTCTGAATATTTTAGCCATCTCGTTAAAATTCATGAAATCCATATTATTCATGGAATCCATGTTCATAATAGAGGATAACTGATCCATATGCTCCTGACCTTTTGCAATATTTAGAAACAGGTTGCCCCAGAACTCCAGAAATTTTCTGTCCATAAGATGCTTGTCACTTATTTTTGCCATCTCTATTCTCCCGTTATCTATCTGCTTGGTGCGACACCCATTGACAAAATTATAAACCCACAGGAGCCTTTGGATTTTTATACAGGCTATGGTTTGATGTCTTCAATGAAAAATATTTTTTGTTTCGTAATGGGGTGGGGCAGATGACTTTTATTTATCGTAAACGTGAACTTGATATTATTCTCATATTACTCAGGAATTTCAATCCTGTAATAATAATTGCAGCAAAGCCGCTTATGTTCACAGCTTTGGCATAATGATTCTTACGCTAAAAGAAATATACATGCAAGACAAATATCGATTGTCAAATATCACCTTGTTTAAAAAAGAACCATCCAGATACTCTGTTAAAACAGCTATTTGTTATTGGCTCTGATTCGTTCCGACAAAGATTTGACAAGATAGAGCACCTTTTTGGCATGTTCAAGACTCAGAGAGCCGGTTCCACAGCTTGGCGTTATAAGGCTCTGTGAAAAAACTGTATCATGACTTATACCAAGCGACATCAATTGATTGACCTGGATTTGCCACAACTCCCACAAAGAATCTAAAGAGGCTTTTTCCACATGCTCAGGGTTTGCTGTGGGCACTATGCCCCAGGCCAAAATCCCCCCATTTGTCAAAAATTGACACAAAGGCTCCCTGTAAAGGATGAGCCTGTCAAAATAGGAGTATGCATCAAAGTTGATTATATCTGTTCCTGATTCCAATGCCAAAGACCAGTCGCCATTTGCACATATGTGAATGCCTGCAAGGCCGCCTCCATGGTGAACGGCCTCAATACCCTCTTTGAGTGATTCTGTAATCTGTTCACGTGTGATGCTTATATATGTAGATGATCCAAAACCAACTACACCTGGTTCATCAAAAAAGATGATGGGCTTGTGTTGTGCGTTTAGCTCGGACAACATGACTGCCTGCCATCTGGCATTCATTGCCACCTGTTTTGTCACGATATCTCTCATGCGCTCATCATAAAACAGCAGCCTTCCTGCCTGATCTTTCACACCAATGCCCATGGTAACAGGCCCTGTAACCTGACCCTTTAATGCAACAGGCGAGAAGTGAAGACTCTTTATTTTCTCTAC
>JADFYT010000084.1 GCA_015232935.1 Desulfamplus sp. | reverse complement strand
ACTTTTCGCGAAGGAGTCAAAAAATTGGCATGAAGAAAAAGCTGGCATGAAGAAAAAAATATTGATCAGGTTTATTACGATTGGCTTGTTGCACACCTTTCTCTATTTATGGTTTGTTCCTTTTGTTGTTTACCCCAGCTTTGGTCATAATGGCTTTCTGCTTACCGTAGTGGTTGCTGTTCTGATCTCTTTCTCAATTCTGGCTACCTTGTTTTTGGGAAGAAAAAGAAGAGATGACCAGGATGCAGACAATAAAAAAATGTGAAAAAATCAGGAGGAATATAATGGGACAATATAACGATTCAGACAATGAAACAGATGATGAGCTGGATGATGATATAATTGATGAAGATGAGATAGATGATGAAGATGTCAATGATGAATATGATGAGGATAATATAGTTGACAGGCTTGAAGGCAAAGCAGATCCATCTTCAATGCGTCATGACAACAAGATTGAGTGGAATCAATCATTGAGTGTTGATATTCCAGAGATTGATGAACTCCAGAAAAGAGTGTTTCTTATCTTGAACGGGCTTGTAAATAACCGCTTAGAGCATGATGAGGATATTGTAAAAGACAGTGCCGGCATGGTTGCGGAGTTGACAGAATACAGCCGCTATTATTTTAGCAAAGAGGAGGAGTATCTCAGAAAATGTGGTTATCCTGATATTGAATGTCATTCAAAGGAGCATCGTCAGTTTATTAAAAACACCATCAATTTGAGACGGCAGGTGGCTGAAGACAAAAAAAATCTCTCCTATGATACGGTAAGTTTTCTTAGAGACTGGTTGGTTAACCATATTTCTCATAGCGATCAGATGTATGTTCCTTTTGTTAGAATTAATGGTTACGTTGAAGATTGCAGACTCAGACGATAATCTTTTTTTCCTGTACGGATTGAATATTCTATTTGTTGACCTGTACGAAAAGCTCTCCAAATCCATGAATTCAAACATTTGATCCTTTAAGGAGGCGTTATGATAAAGGTTAAATTCCGCAATAAAGGAGAGATTCGTATGGGCTCTCCATACAACTTGTACAGCATCAAGCTGGAGGGCGAATGGGTGCCAGACCTTCCAAAGGATGACTGGCAGAACATTCACACAAGAAGTCCGGATGGCCGTTATCTGGTGCTTACCTCCTGGGATACAACAGACAACAAGCCGGGCTTCTATTTTATTCTTATAGACGCACTCAAGAAGTCATACATGCGTACAGATGTATTCAGGGGCTGCTGCACCAAACTTGAATGGATGGAAGATGGCGTGTTTTGGGAGGCATGGAGCATTGAAGGAGAAAGATCGGGCAAACTTCCGCGTCCGCCTCTATAAGGCGGGACAAATTGTAAAACCAAACTTTCCCGTTAACGATCTCGTCCATAAGGGGCGGGGTTTTCTTGGAGGATTTTTATGAAGCCGGTTGTTGCCCTTGTGGGACGCCCCAATGTTGGTAAATCGACCCTTTTTAACAGAATAACACGATCCAGAAATGCACTTGTGGATGATTTTCCAGGTGTTACCCGGGACAGGCATTATGCGGATGCTGTCTGGAATGAAAAAGAGTTTACGCTGGTTGATACCGGAGGATTTCTGCTTTCAGATGATGATCTTTTCGCGGCAGAGATAAGGCAGCATGTTGAAATTGCTGTCAATGAGGCTGATATAGTTGTATTTGTCCTGGACGGGCGGTCAGGAGTTTCTCCATTTGACCGTGACCTTGCAGACATTTTAAGGCGTACTGAAAAACCGGTATTTTACCTTATAAATAAAATAGAAAACCTGAACCAGCAACATAATCTTCCTGAGTTTTATTCTCTTGGCATTGACAGGTTTTATCCTGTCTCGGCGGAACATGGCCTTGGTATGGAAGACTTTCTGGATGACATGGTCATAAAGCTCCCCCATTATGAACCAGGGGAACCAGCTTCCGATGATGACAACGAGATATGTATTGCTGTTGCAGGTCGCCCCAATGTCGGCAAATCCTCTTTGATAAACAGGCTGTTTGGAGAGCAGAGGCTTATGGTAAGTGAAAAGGCCGGCACTACAAGGGATGCTGTGGCTTTGACTATTGAGCATGCCGGAAGACGTTTCAAGCTTATTGATACAGCAGGCATAAGGCGCAAAGGCAAGGTAAGAGAAAAAATTGAAAAATTTTCAATCCTCAAATCTCTCAAGAGCCTGGATGAGTGTGATGTAGCCCTTATTTTGGTTGATGCCAGCGAAGGGGTAACGGATCAAGATATTACCATTGCAGGATATGCTCAGGATAGAGGCTGTGGAGCTCTTTTCATTATTAACAAGTGGGATATGGTTAATGCTGACGACAAATCTCAGAAACGCTTTATGGATGAGCTTAGAATGCAGTCAAAATTTTTGTCATTTGCCCCTGCCATGACTGTATCTGCCCGTACCGGTTTGAGAACCCATAAAATTTTTGACATGGTAGAGCGTATTTATAAAGAGTATTCTTACAGGATTAACACTGGCCTGTTGAACCGGATTATTGAAGATTCTGTTTTCCGGTCAGAGCCTCCTCTTCACAAAGGCAAGCGTCTCAAATTCTATTACGCCACGCAGATATCTGTAAAACCGCCAACCATTGTCTGTTTTGTAAATTACCCTGACGCGGTACATTTTTCCTATAAACGATATCTTGTTAATCAGATACGTGAAATTGCAGAGCTTGAGCAGACACCTATTAACCTTCTTTTTCGCGAGAGGACAGGCAAGATTGATTTTTCACGCAAGATTCCTGATACTCCCGCCAATAAAAGATATGCCGAGAAAAAAGAGCGTAAGAACATCAAAAGGGCAAAAGAGCGTACAAAACAGCAGCAACGTAAAAAAGCAAGAGAACTCAGGGATGGAGAGAAAAATTTTGAGCATGTTGACAAATAGATTTCCAAGATGTCTCAACCTCTTTAGAATAGCAAGAGATCTAAATAGAATTACTTGAATTTTATCATGTTTTTTGATATCACTCTGAAGTGTTTATTTTAAATAAATATCCGTTCTATTTAGCTTTTTGACAGGCAAAAATGACCGATAGATGTCGATTTTGAGAATGTTAAAACAGGGATATGGAAATTATGGCTCATTGATGATAACTAATGCGTTGAAAAACAATCAACCGGAGGCTTTAATATGAGAAATGTAGTAATTGTAAGTGGGGTCAGGACACCTGTAGGCACTTTTGGTGGAGCATTAAAAGATGTCTCTGTCGTTGAACTCGGATCTGCTGTAATGAAAGATCTTCTCAAACGTGCGGGTTTAAGACCCGTAACAGACGACAGATTTAAACCTTACGGGCCAGATTCGCTTAAGGATCAGACCACAATCGATCTTGAAAAAAAAGGATATGATTATGCTGACTCCCTGACACCGGTTCATATTGATGAAGTCATCATGGGTAATGTACTTCAGGCTGGCCAGGGGCAAAATACCGCACGCCAGGCAATGATTGCTGCCGGTATTCCACGTCATACAACGGCATTTACAGTGAACAAGATATGCGGTTCAGGTCTTAAGGCCATCGCCCTGGCCGCTCAGGCTATCAAGGCAGGGGATGCCGATGTGATACTTGCAGGAGGCCAGGAGAGCATGAGCAACGCACCTATGGCACTGCTGAAAGCCAGATGGGGACATCGAATGGAGTTGACCGGTGTGGGCGATATTCATGATTTGATGGTTTATGACGGGCTGTATGAAATTTTTTATGGTTATCACATGGGTTTGACGGCTGAAAATATCGTTGAAAAATATGGCATTACAAGACAGGAGCAGGATGAGCTTGCACTGTTGAGCCATAATCGTGCATTTGCCGCTGTTAATGATGGTACTTTTGCACAGGAGATAATTCCTGTAACCATCAAGTCCAGGAAAAAGGATATTGTGGTGGACAAGGATGAGCGCCCTATGGAGACAAGCATGGAGCAGCTTGGAAAACTAAGGCCAGCCTTTAAAAAGGACGGAAGTGTCACAGCGGGTAATGCATCCGGCATCAATGATGGAGCTGCTGCTGTACTGCTTATGAGCGAAGAGAAGGCAGATGCTTTAGGGCTTGAAAAACTTGCCAGAGTCAAGACATTTGCGTCTGGTGGATTAGATCCTGCCTATATGGGGCTTGGGCCTGTGCCAGCAGTGAAAATGGCTCTGGAGCGGGCAAAAATGACAATTTCCGATATAGACATTATTGAGCTAAATGAAGCTTTTGCGGCTCAGGCCATTGGATGCATAAGAGAGCTTGGTATTGATGTTCAAAAACCCAATGAGCTTGGCAGTGGTATCTCTCTTGGCCATCCGATTGGATGCACCGGTGCACGACAGATGGTTACAGCCATTCACCAGATGAAGAGAAAGGGTTACTCAACAGGGCTTGTCTCGATGTGTATTGGCGGCGGTATGGGCATGGCTATGGTTATTGAAAGATAAATAACGGAATTGGGCAACCATAGGAAGTTGCTCTTACAGAATCTCTTACAAGTGAGGAAAAATTATATGGATATCAGCAGAAAACTTGGAATTATGGTTTTTACAGCAGTGCCAGCTATTATTGGCGGCGGTATAGTGTTTCACTTTTTCGGCAGTTTTACCCAGGTGATCATTTATGAGATCATTTTGCTGTTGGCCGCATTGGGATGTATCAGCCGATAGTTTTTTAATGTAATAAACTCCTTCAGTAACGAGAGATAATGCCGAAGGAGTTTTTTTTCGTCCCTGTGAAAAGGTTGGTTTGCCATGAAAATATATTCTGATTTTCATGATTCGGGGTGGCCGTGCAAAAAAACGGCCATGCCAGTTTAGAGAGAAAATATAAGGTGGAATTTTGTGGGATAATACTTCAGAAAGGGCGGTTTTTCTTTTTTTTATATTTCTGTTCTGTATATCTTTTTTTCTGATAGGCCACCTCTTTGTCCCGTTTTATGCGACTATTGTTCTTGGCCTTGTTACCACAGGTGTTTTCAGACCTTTTTATAGAATGTTTTTAAAAAAAATTAGCCCTTCTCTCTCTTCGCTGCTTACTTGTGTAATCATTTTTTTTGTTATGTTTGTTCCTGTGGTTTTTTTTGTAGGAATCCTTTCCAAAGAGGCATATGACCTTTATCTGATGGGAAAAAACGCGGTTCTTGGCAATCAGCTCAGACAGATACTTGAAAATACTCATGCTCTGGAAAAACTGAATAATTTTATGGCTACCCTTGGATTTGATTTTGTCTTCTCCTGGGAGGAGCTTATACAACCGGTATCAGAGTTGAGCAGGATTGTCGGGCTTGTCCTTTTTCAGCAGGCAAGTTTTGTTGCTTCCAATGTTTTTAAAATAGTCTTTTATTTTTGCCTTATGCTTATATTTGTCTATTACCTGCTGATTGACGGAAATCGGCTTGTGGCTTACATATATGACCTGTCTCCTTTGCCAAATGAACATAATGAAAAGATATTTATCAAATTTAAAGAGATGGCAGGGGCTGTTCTGGTCGGTAACGGTCTGGCCGGTCTCATACAGGGGGTTATAGGCGGGGGAATTTTTTTTCTGTTTCACCTGAATTCGCCTTTTCTATGGGGGGTAATTATGGGTTTTTTAGCATTTTTGCCCATTGTGGGTGTTGGAGCGGTATTGATTCCTACTGCCATTTTTTTGATTTTGAAACAGAAAATCGCTCAAGGAATATTTCTTCTGTTTTTTTACGCAATACTCTCCTGGAGCGTTGAATATATCTTTAAACCCAAGGTGGTGGGGGATCGTGTAAAAATGCACCCGTTGATCGTTTTTTTCGGAATTTTGGGAGGACTTCAGGTATATGGCATTCTTGGCATTATTTACGGCCCACTGATCGTGACACTTTTTGTGACCCTTGCGGAAATTTATTTTGCAAATTTTCAGAATATTGTAGAGCCTGGTAAGGTAAAAATTATAAAGGATAGTGAATGATAATTGAAGATAAAAATATAACCAGTATTGAAAAGGAGATGAGACACTCCTATCTTGAATACGCCATGAGTGTCATCATCGGCAGAGCTCTGCCTGATGTAAGGGATGGATTAAAGCCTGTCCACAGAAGAGTCCTTTTTGCCATGAGGCAGTTACGCAATGACTGGAATAAGCCTTACAAAAAATCGGCACGCGTGGTGGGTGATGTTATTGGTAAATATCACCCTCACGGAGATACCGCAGTATATGACACAATTGTTCGTATGGCACAGGATTTCTCCCTGCGATATATGCTTGTGGATGGCCAGGGCAACTTTGGCTCGGTAGATGGCGATTCTCCGGCAGCAATGAGATATACCGAGATCCGCATGAGAAAAATTGCCCATCTTATGCTTGCGGATCTTGAAAAAGAGACTGTTGACTGGATTCCAAATTATGATGAAACCATGGAAGAGCCATCAGTCTTTCCCACAAAATTCCCGGCGCTTCTGGTCAATGGCTCTTCTGGTATTGCAGTCGGCATGACAACCAACATCCCTCCCCATAACATTGGTGAGGTATCTGATGCCATAACCGCGATGCTCGACAACCCTGATATCGAGATAAAAGAGATCATGAATTACATACCAGGTCCTGATTTTCCAACCTATGGCATAATTCATGGGAAAAAGGGGATTTATGATGCCTACACTACCGGCCGCGGGGTTATTACCATCAGGGCCAGGATGGAGGTTGAGGTAAACAGCAAAACCCAAAGAGAGACAATTGTCGTTACAGAGCTTCCCTATCAGGTGAACAAAGCAAGATTAGTAGAAAAAATTGACGAACTGATGCGCGAGAAGGTGATTGAAGGGGCTGCCTTTGTAAGGGATGAGTCTGACAGGGATGGCATGAGAATAGCGATTGGGCTCAAGAGAGATCAAATCTCTGATGTGGTTATTAATCAGCTTTATAAACACACCAACATGCAGTCAAGCTTTGGTATTATATTTCTTGCGGTTATAAACAAGCGGCCTCAACTTTTTAACATCAAGCAGATCCTTGAGCAGTTCATTAACCATAGAAAGGATATAATAACAAGAAGAACCCTTTTTGATTTGAAAAAGGCTGAAGAGAGAGCACATATACTTGAGGGGCTGAAAAAAGCTCTTGATAATCTGGATGCAGTAGTCGCTCTTGTTCGGGCATCAGGATCACCTGAAGAGGCAAAAGCAGGATTGATGAACACCAGTTCTTTTGCCTTTTCAGAGCATCAGGCACAGGCTATTCTTGAGATGAGGCTACAGAGATTGACAGGGCTTGAAAGGGATAAGATTGAAGAGGAATTTGTAGCCATTTTAAAGGATATTGCCTGGTTCAGGGAGATTCTCTCAAGCGAGGATGTTGTCAAGAGGATCATCAAGGAAGAGATTTTTGAAATGAAAGCAGAATTTTCCGATCCGCGCAGAACCGAAATTGTGGAATACTCCGGAGAAATCAATATTGAGGATCTTATTGCTGAAGAGGACATGGTCGTAACCATCTCAAGAACCGGATATATCAAAAGAAATCCGGTCTCCCTCTATGAAAGCCAGCATAGGGGCGGAAAAGGCAAAATGGCAATGGGTACCAAGGAGGATGATTTTGTAGAGCATCTTTTTGTGGCATCAACCCACCATACATTTTTATTCATCACAAATATGGGCAAGGTCTATCAGAAAAAGGTCTATGATATTCCCATGGCTGGTCGTGCAAGCCTTGGCAAGGCAATCGTGAATCTGCTCAATTTTGACGAGCAAGAGAAGCTGGCTACTGTTCTTACTGTCCCTGAGTTTGAAGAGGGAAAGTATGTTATCATGGCAACCATGAAGGGACGGGTTAAAAAAACCGATCTTATGGCCTACTTGAGACCACGATCAGATGGATTGATTGGTATAAGGCTGGCAGAGGGCGATGAACTTATATCCGCACGTATAACTGATGGTACAATGGATATTTTCTTAGGTTCCAGGGCGGGTAAGGTGATCCGTTTCCATGAAGAAGAGGTACGTACAGTAGCAAGAGGCTCTATGGGTGTTCGGGGCATGCGGATAAAGCAAGAGGATCAGGTTGTGGGTATGGAGTCATTAAGTCATGGCCAGACACTTCTTGCTGTTACAGAAAACGGTTATGGCAAGCGGACAAAAATTGAGGAGTACCGTTCTCAGGCCCGTGGGGGGCAAGGGGTTTTTTCAATCAGGACATCCAGACGCAACGGCATGATGGTCGCACTTCTTCTGGTTGAGGAGAGCGATGAACTGATGCTTGTTACGGACAAGGGCAAGCTGATCAGAATCCATGTTGAAGGGATATCTACAATCAGCAGGGTTACTCAGGGGGTAAAATTGATCAATCTGTCTGATGAAGAAAAACTCATCGCTGTGGCAAGATTGCCTGAAGATGACCGGGACAAGAGCCAGGAATATTCTGGTGGTCAGGATGAAGATTTCTTGAAAGATCCTTTATATGGTGATGCCTCTGAAGAACTGCCAGAGGATTTGCCAGATGAGGTTGATGATGATTCAGAGGATTATGACGAAGACTCTGAGGAGAAAGATTACGATGAGTTGGAAGAAAGTGATTACGATGACTCTGAGGATCAGGACGACGAGGCGGAAGAGAATGGTGACGACGACGATTATTCAGAAGAGGATGAAAATGATTAGTCAGATTCAGGTGATTGACATTGGATGCCAGGGTTATGACGGAAATTGAGACGACAAAAAGGGATAAGGGCGAAGGCCACAGAAAAAGATTGAGAGAAAAATTTCTTCAAAATGGCCTTGGAGGTTTTCTGGATTATGAAGTTGTTGAACTGCTGCTGACTCTCAATACCCCCCGTCGGGACTGTAAGGATAGTGCCAAGGAGCTTATAGAAAGGTTCAAGACTCTTCAAGGTGTGTTTGAAGC
>JADFYT010000083.1 GCA_015232935.1 Desulfamplus sp. | reverse complement strand
CGAGCCTGAAGTTGACAAGATAACCCCCATGCTGATGCAGGCTGTATTTGATCCCAACAAGGGTGAAAGCGGAGGAATGTCAGCATATCTTGGGGTAGATCCTGCAACATTTCCAGCCATGAAGACATTTCTTGAATTCAAGCAGGGCAAATGGTTTGCAGATCCTGAAGCACTTGAAGTGGTCATGGGTTATGAGGCGGCAGAGCTTGAACAGCGTGAAGTCGGAGACAAGCTCTTGATAGTGGAAAAAGATGTGGAGCTTACTGTTGTCGGGATTCTAAAGCGTACAGGAACTCAAGATGACGGTACAATCTTTTTGCCGATCAATGCTGTACAAAAGATATTTGGAAAGCAAGGAGAGATAACAAGCATAGGCATCAAGGTTAAAAAAGAGGCTGATATCGCAAGTTTTGAGGAGAGGCTCTATAACATCCCTGATGTGCAGGTTGTCTCTTTGGCACAGGTAAAGCAGACTATCATGAATCTTGTAACAACTGCCAAAGTTATGGTCTTTTCCATTGCGGTAATTGCTGTATTAATTGCAATGGTAGGGGTTATAAATACTATATTGATGTCTGTCTTTGAACGGTTTCAGGAGATAGGCATATTAAAGAGCATGGGTGCGATGCCAGCGGATATATTCAAGCTCATCTGGATAGAGACTTTGATTCTGTGCTTTTTCGGCGGGGTTGCAGGAAGTACAATGGCCTATGGATTGTCGAAGATGACAGAGATTCTGGTCAGAAAACTTCTGCCATATGCACCTACAGGCTCCTTGATCCTGCTTGATACAAGACTGGTTTTTGTCACCTTGATTTCCGTATTGGTAATAGGTTTGATAAGCGGGCTGTATCCTGCCTGGCGTGCAGCAAGCATAAGGCCTTTAGAGTCTATCAGAAGCGATATCAATTAAACCCGGCATAGCCTTTGTGTAAACCTGCGTGGCCTTTGTGTGGACACCCGTAATTATGAAAACAAGGAATGCATTTTCATGGTAAGGATCAGTCAATCCTTAATTTGCCAGATGACACTTTGTTTCACTCAAATCAAAATACGTTTTCACGGTAAAGAAACAGAAAAGCGAGAACCAAATGGTAAAATCAAACTATGAACACAGCATAAATACTGAAAATGACATCAGCATAAATGCCAGAAACCTGAAAAAAACATATCACAGGGGAAGCGAAGAAATTTTTGCTGTAAACGATGTCTCTCTTGAAATAAAAAGAGGGGAATATGTCTCGTTTGTCGGGCCTTCCGGCTCTGGCAAAACAACCTTGATCAACATTCTGGGATGCCTTGATAATCCAAGCTCGGGGACGCTCTCAATCGGACACAAAAAGGTATTTGGAGATGGAAAACCTCTCACAGAAAAGGTTTTGACAAAAATAAGGCGGGAACTGTTTGGTTATATTTTTCAAAAATTCTATCTTATTCCCACCCTTACCGTGCTTGAAAATGTGCTGCTGCCACGCATTTTCTATAAAAAAGATACCAACATCACCAAGCCTTTGAATATAAAATCCAATAGCGATATTTCTGATACCCAAAACGTCCGGGCACTGCTGGAAATGCTTGGTATGGAAAACCGGATGCATCATCTGCCAGGGCAGCTCTCAGGTGGAGAGATGCAGCGAGTTGCAGTTGCCAGAGCCTTGATTAATAAACCCGAAATCATTCTGGCAGACGAACCTACTGGAAATCTGGACTCAGCAAGAAGCAATGAGATTGGCAGACTGCTTCGGGATTTAAATCAGAACGAAAAATTGACGATTATTCTTGTTACTCATAATCCAGAGCTTGCAAGAACTGCTGACAGGACTGTCGAATTAAGAGATGGCAAGATTTTTTCATGATTTCATGAGATTATGGATTTCCAGAAAAGTCTTTTGGTGCGACAAACCTTTTGCCAGTTGGTCCAGGGCGGCATTTCCACCAATTTAATTATCTGGAAAACTATCAGGTATAACTTATTGAGAACCTGCCTCCTTGATTAATCTTGATATCTCTCCCTCATCAGGGAATCTCCTGCCTTGAACATTTTTTTTGGAGTAGATAATCTTTCCATTACATTTCACGTCAAAGATACCACCACCGCCTTTGATCAACTTGATATCCGCATCAGGGCAAGTTCTCTTCAGGTCAGCTTCCACACGGGCAGCTTCAGGAAGATAGTTTCAAGCACCACAATACTCAATAGTAATTTTCATAAATTCTCCCTATCTTCTCCTTCTGTTCTCTCATTCCAGGAGGAGTGCTCTCTCACTGCAACAGGAGTGTTCTCTGACTGCAGGAGGAGGTTAAAAATACGTTATTTGTTCATGGCTTATCAAAAACAGCCCTTTTTTTTATCTCGCCAAGAGTCAAAATCTCAACAGCATGATAAGCCGGCTCTTCGTAAGGGTGTTTATCAACAAGCTCTTGAAGGATCTCGGGCACCAGGTGGCTTTCACACACCATCTCCACTTTAATTTCCGGCAGACGCTCGATTTTGTCCTGTGAACCTGCAAATGGTGAGCTTCCATCCAGTGGTCTGAATTGACCAGTCCCACAGGTGTACCAGGCACAAGAATCATATTTTCCGATACGACCGGCACCTTTTTTGAACAATGCGGCTGTCAACTCCTCCAGATGACTTTCTGGAACATAAAATGAAACAAGATACATCGCTAACTCCGATTCATGACTATTGCTTCTTCAAGTTTAAAGTGTCGGGTGGATTTTCAGGCTATTCAATTTTGGGATTGGTTTTCTACCCGACAGCTAAACCTTGAAGGAACACTATTCGATAAGATCAATAAGTTTAAAAGGTGTAGTCAAAATATCCTGCATGGTATGTAGAATACTTTTTGCCACCTCGGATGGATGAAGCACAGTAACATCAGGATTACTCAAAGTCCCGGTTGCCTTTACAGGAACCGAGATCAGTCTGCCGCTCATCATTGTATTTATAACAGGAATCTTTTCAATAATGCTGTCTGCTGTTTTAAATGGGGCAACAAGGCATGTAAGATCAATCTTGCGGGTAAAAATGTCTATCCAGCCAATAAAAACAAGGGTCATATCCAATCCATGAATAACCGCCTGCTTCAGAATGATTCTACCATTTTCCACATCCGCCAGAATACTGATCGATTTAAATGCAAAACCGTTCTGCTCAATATCAGGAAATTTGCCTTCCATAAACTTTGCAATATTGATTACAGAAAGAATCCTCGATAGTAATGTTAACCTGAAAATTCTGCCTCCGTTTGAAGTAACTTCAATTTGACCGGCAAGGCTCTTTTTAAGGCTATCAAGATTGATATAATCTGGATCAGGACCGGTTGCAATATCTGTTTTATCCGTTCTTTTTTTTTGAGTACCCAGTTCTCCATGTGCATAAAGAGTCCCTTTTAAAGAAAAATCTCCCTTCATGAGTCTCTCCCCATGATATAAACATGATATAACAGGCTCGATATTTTTATTTTTATCATCAAGAACAAGAGATATTTCCACCAGATTATCCTTGATCCTGATCCTGGTTAATGCATTAATATTGCATATTTTCATCTTTTTAATGTTGATATCCTTATTTTTGCCATTTAGAGCGATATGAGCCGAAAATGGTGCAATAGTCATTTTTTTGTGAGTAAACCTGTCACAGTCAAATGTTATAAATATTGGTGATGATGTAGTTGTTGTGGTGGTTGTTGCAATTGGAGTTAGTGATGATTCTGTCGGTTGTGATGATGGAGTTCTGATTGGAGCCTTTGATTTTAAGGCCGATTCAGCAAGAGCAAAGATGGAAGGAAGAATTCCCGTGTGCCGACTGACCATTTTTTGTTGTTCAATTATAAAGTCTAAATCAAGTTCTTTTGTCTTTATTTTATAATATCCTGCCTGATCTGACTCGATAGAAAATTCTTTTCTACCGGTCAGAGAGATCAAAGAGTTGTAGGTTTCAGACACCGGATTTAACAATGCCGCAATATTTGCAGTATCAAGAACTCCTGCAAACTGGAAAGATGGTTGTTGTTTTGAATCATACAAGATCATAACACTTTCTACGCCCCTGTCATAAACCTTTACCTGTATCTTGTAACGAGACTCATCATTATCTTTGCTTTTGCTGCCTGTTTTTACATCGTCGGTTTTTAAAAATCCTGTTTTCGCATAATTGTTTTCTGAAGCCTCATTGCCTCTTTTTAAATACCGCTCTTTACCTGTCGTTAAATATAGCTCAAGACCATCATCAAAAACAACTCTTCCACTGATATCGGTAATCATGCCGGTTATATTGTCTTTGCCTGATTTTTGCTGAAACTCTGCATCTGAAATACTAAATGGAGTTCTTATGTCATTTAATACAGCAATATTCCTGAAATCCAGCCCGGCAATTTTCTTGAGTTCATCATTATTATCATTAATGATTAGATCCCTTAGCAGTAAAGAAATAAACTCTGTATTACGAATCAGGGCATTGCCAAGAGATATTCGGGTTAATGATGGGGTTAACAGGAATTCAGCCTTGATATCGGAGATCTCATCTTTACCATACTGCTTCCTGATCGTGATTTTATCGCAACTGCCTTTAACAAGGTAGTTCCATGATGCGGTCTCCATGATTTTCCCTTTAAATGCGGTTTCAACAAGATAAATATTTCCTTTGGATTGTACTATGTCCTGTAAAATTGATGATGCAGATATGCCGTTAAAAGATCCAAGCCAGGGAAGTATCTGTTCAAGAACCATTACGGATGTTCCAGATTTAATATTGAGAATGTGCTCTCTATCAAGTGTCAAAGAGGCCGAAAGATCGGAAAAAACTGATTGCCCTACCCTTCCTTTAAGGTTGGCAACCGATATCATATCATCATTGTAGCTGAATTTACCGCCTGTAATTGTTAAATTTCCCGGCAATCCTGGGTATCTTGTGTTTAAAGAGATATTTTGAGTGTTAACAGAAATTGACGGCTTTTTGTGATTTTTCCTTTCGAGCTTAAGGGTTCCAACTGTTTTCCCGTTGATATCGCGAAGCAGGGCAAGTTCTCTTGAGACAGGTGTGCGGGCAAGAATTTTTTGCAATACCTCATTAAGATGGGCAAGGTCGGCTGTAATCTCAAACTCGCCATTGAAATCATTGTCGTGATGCAATAGATTCACATCAAGCCTCCCCTTGACCACCTTTGAAGAATCAATACTTCCATTTGCGTTTTCTATGTGCAAGATTCCACCTGTTACACTTACAATGCCTTCTGTTCCTGTTGTTTTAAGATGGGTGGCAGGAATATTGACAGTGCCGTTTTCAAGCTCTGCCCTGATAGTCATTTTATGTGGATCAAAAAGATTTTTGATATCTTCTCGGCTGAAAAACGAGGCAACAGAGTTTATTAATACAGGCGAACTCTTTGCTGCTGAAGAAAAGGAGAGTGAGTTCTGAAAAAATACCTCAATTTTTTTTACCATTCCCCCCTGAACAATATCAAAAATTTTTCCGGAAATCAGATTATCAGGCATGACTTTCAAAGCTAATGGCCTTATAGCGTCAATATTTGCGTGTGTACCTGAGACAAGAAGAGCGTTGTTCCGCACGTTTTTGTCATGTTTTAATTTGACTAAAACAGAAGACGCAAAAGGGCTTAAGTGAATATTATCCCCCAACTTAATACTATCCATTGTAACTGAAAATTGATTTTTGTTCATAACCAGATTACAGATTGTACTATCTATGTTGATGGACGGTTTGATTTTAATAGCGGATTTGATTTTAATAGCGGGATCTATTTTAATGGCCGACCCGGCAGTTTGAGTAGTGGCTGATTTGACAATTGGCTGTTCTCTATACTTGAATCCTATTGATGACCCTGACAGGGCAAGATCAATATCAAAAGTCTCTGTATCTTTGAAAACAAAACTTCCTTTCAGATGTTTTGCTGAATATGATTCTATTGACGATACGGGGGAAACAAGGGTTGTCAAGGAAGGCAAAGAGAGCAGCATAATATTATCCAAAGATGACAGCATGATATTATTGACTGTTATATCGCCTGAAATAATTCTCTCAAAAGGAGAGAGATTGATAAGGATGTCTGCGTTTCCAAATATGTCAGATGTCATATTTTTGATTTCAACAGAAAAATCGCCCTGTTCCTGTGAAAGATGGCCAAACAGATTTTCACCTTGAAAAGGGATTGAAAGAAGGTCTGAAAATATTGGTACGGCAGGCTTTTCTAATACAATTTTACTTATTATAAATTTTCTTTTGAACAGTGATTCACTCGAAAGGCAAATAAGGATCTTTTCAATAGTGCAGCTTTTAAACCCGGTTTTTGAAATGGAAATCTCTGAAATTTCAATAGATGGTGATGGGAAGAGTGTAAAGGTTATTTTGTCCGGTTTTACGCCAGTTATAATTTTAGCCGATAAAACATCAGACAACAGCTTCTGGACAGACCGGCTGTCCAGAATTACAGGTATTGAAACAGTGACAAAAACAATAAAACTACAGAGAATGACAAATACGGCTAACCACTTTTGCAACGATTTCATGATGGTCAACATGACCCTTGGTTATTGTCACAAATATGCTACCATTTATATCCTTTGAACTGGGCAATTTTTATAAAATCGCCCATAATCTCCTCGGTCTCTTTTAGCAGAATATCTTCTTTTTCCTCTTTCCTGGGTGCTTCAACTACAATCTCATCCTCATCATCCACACCTTTTCCACCATCAGTACCAGAATCACGAAGCTGATCAACAGATGATAACAACTTGAGCCCTTTGGCACTACGCAGGCGATTCTCTATATCAAGCTCTACCTGCTTCAAATGTTGCTGATAGTCAGCCCTTTTTCGGGCATTCAAAGAGAGCGACTTTGCGTTGTATATCTCTTTTGAGAATTCATACCTCTCTTTAAGATAGACAAAATCAGGATTGCCATCAACTCGCTTGAGATGTTTTTCCTTAAGCTGTGTAATTACAGGTTCAAGAGCAAGATAAGGGGTGTAAGATGCCTGTCTGGATTTATCCCATGGAAGTGCACCATCAAGAGAGCTCTCTCCTGTTTCGTCATTGTTATAAATGTGTGGGAATTCAATATCCGGCAAGATTCCAAGATTTTGGGTACTCTCACCGGAAACCCTGTAAAATTTTGCGGTAGTCAATTTGAGCTGTCCGCTCTCAATAGGTTGAAGTGCCTGGACAGTTCCCTTTCCAAAGGTCTGGGTTCCGACAACAATACCTCTGTTGTAATCTTTTATTGCTCCTGCAAATATTTCTGATGCTGATGCACTCATCCGGTTTACCATAACAATAAGAGGGCCTCTGTATGCAACCGAAGGGTCAGGATCGTCCAGTCGGGACATATATCCGTTTCTGGATCGTATCTGAACAGTAGGGCCGGACTTGATAAAGAGACCGGTTAGCTGGTTGGCCTCTTGAAGAGCACCACCTCCATTATCCCGAAGATCAATAATAAGCCCCTGGATTTTCTGTTTTTCCAGATCCTGCATAAGGGAAAGCACATCACGGGTGGTACTTCTATAATCATTTGTATCCTCCTGCATCCCCTTAAAATCAAGGTAGAAGGTCGGAATGGTAATAATGCCTATATTGACAGCACGGCCGTTTCGGGTCAGGGTTATCATTTTTTTATGGGCTGCCTGCTCCTCAAGTTTTACTTTATCCCTTTTGATGTTCACCATTTTAAAATTTTGAGAGCTTTTTTGTCCCGCGGGAATAATTTTAAGGGAAACAAAGGTGTCTTTAGGGCCGCGTATCAGATTGACAACCTCATCAATTCTCCACCCGATAGTATCCTGTATTGCACCGCTGATACCCTGACCAACTCCAATTATCTTGTCTCCAGGCATCAATTGACCTGATTTGTCCGCGGGACCCGCCGGAATAAGACTGACAACCTTTGTATATTCATAGTCTGACTGGAGCACAGCCCCGATACCTTCAAGAGAAAGGCTCATCTGTATATCAAAATCCTCTGACATTCGAGGAGGAAAAAACTGGGTATGAGGGTCAAAGGTCATGGCAACGGCATTCATATATGTTTTGAAGGCATCTTCTGAATTGGTCTGCATCAGCCGGTTGAGCCTGCTTTTATACCTCTTGGAAAGAAGCGTTGTAATATCTTCATCATTTTCACCTTCAAGCCTGAGAGATATGACCGCATTTTTGAGTTCCTGATTCCATAACCTGGTCAACTCATCTTTATCTTTGGGCCATGGAGCATCCTTTCTGTCCAGAGCTATCTCGTCATTACCATCAAAGCTGAAATTTTTCTGCCAGTTATCAATATTTATTACAATATAGTTAAGTCTCTCAAATGATCTCTCAAGATAGATGTTAAAAAGTGCATAGCCTGGAGTGAGATCACCTTTTTCCAGAGTGTTATCAAGCCAGTATCTGATCTTGTCAAATTCATTTATCTCTATTTGTGTAAAAAGATTTTTGGCAGGGTCAAGAATATCAACATACCTGTTCAATATCTTTGAGGATAGATTGTCGTTGAACTTAAGTCCCAGATAATGAGACCTTTCAAGCGATGTG
The DNA here is from genome assembly GCA_015232935.1 of Desulfamplus sp. Lineage (GTDB taxonomy): Bacteria > Desulfobacterota > Desulfobacteria > Desulfobacterales > Desulfobacteraceae > Desulfamplus. Next base: position 329 of record JADFYT010000083.1, on the reverse strand, counting down.
ACAATACCTACGCATGTATCTGCATCATCCTTTGAAAATGTGACTTTTTTGGGACTGTTGGCACCAAGTGTTTTTCCCTCAATTGAATACGCTGCATAAGCCAGAAAAACAGATGCATTTGACATGGCAAACAGCAATGCTGCTAAAACAGATAAAACAATCTTTTTTGAGCGTCTTTGAAATGTAGTCATCATGGTCAACTTTAACAGGGTCTATGGGTTCTGGGTATTTTCATAGTAAAAAAATCGCTTAAATCGACCTATCCACGCCCATAGGACGTGGCCTTTCGGCCGATTCATGGCTTCGCCACCGCGATTTTAAAAACACTT
>JADFYT010000082.1 GCA_015232935.1 Desulfamplus sp. | reverse complement strand
ACGCGATGAAGGGAGACATGGAGAAATGCCTTGCTGCCGGAATGAATGATTATGTCTCAAAACCGATCCGCCCGGCAGATCTTTTAAAGACCATATCAAAATATCTCTTTGTTAACACTCCTAAACTTCTGAATATAATCAGATCTGAAAGGATTGCGGACAACTTGGAAAAGATCACAGACAATCTGAACAAGATCACAGGCAGCCCGGAAAGGATCACAGACAACCTGGAAAAGATTGCGGACAACGACAAACTTTCATTGCCTGATGCCGGGCACCCAACGTTTGATATCTCTTCTGCTATTGAGAGGCTTGGAATTTCTCGGGGGATTTATATTAAAATTCTAAAGGAATTCGCAGAGGAACTTGGTTTAAAATCAATTGGTGTTAAACAGGCTTTTGACGGAGGAAATCTGGATGAGCTTCAGCGACTTGTCCACTCATTAAAGGGAAGCAGCGGCAGCATTTGTGCCGACTCTCTCTTTCAGACATGCGAAGAGCTTGATCATTCCTGCCGTAAACTTATGGATTCTGTCTCCAGCGAGAGCAGAGCCTTACCGGTCAGATCGCTATTTAAAGAGGCCATGTCATCAATAGAGCCCCTGGTTATGGAGCTTGACAACAAAATCAGGGAACTGGTTGAGTCTGTTGAAACGATAGAGTTGCTTCCAACAGGTTCATACGATCTCGACATTGAAAGTGTTGAAGACATGGATGCCATAAAGAGCCTTCTTGCAAATTTAGCAAAAGAGCTTGACTCCTTCAATCCACTAAAATCCCGGGAAATTCTGGATGTTCTGTCAGAGAGTCTGAATGACCCCACTGTTCATGAAATGATAGTTCTGGTTGGAAATTATGATTTTGACGAGGCAAGGACACTGCTTAATGATCTGGCGGACAAAGTGGGGTTGACGCTCTAATATAGTTTTGAAAACGGCTGGAAAAACATGAATGCATTGAACCAGAAAAAACCTTTGATTCTGATTGTTGACGATGAAGCTGTTAACATTGAGCTGCTAAGAGAGATTGTTGAAAAATATTACGAAGTAATAGCTACCAAAAATCCTCTCAAAGCCATTGAGCTTGCTGAAAAATTTCAACCTGATCTTGTTCTTCTTGATATCATGATGCCGGAGATGGATGGCTGGGAAGTGTGCCGCAAATTAAGATCAAATCCAAAGACCGCAAAAACAGGAATCTTTTTTGTAACAGCAAAAACAGATCCCGCGGACAGAATAAAAAGTTTTCAGGCGGGTGCTCAGGATTATATTACAAAGCCTCTTTTAGCACTTGAGGTTCAAGCCAGGATAAAAGGTTATCTTGCAAAAAAGCAGGAGGAGAATTTCCTCAGACAGCAGCTTGAACAGGCAAGAAAAATGGAGGCAATTGGCACTCTGGCAGGAGGGATTTTACATGATATCAACAATACTCTAACCCCTGTTTTTGGATATCTTCAGATTCTGATGAACAATATTGACGGAAAAGATAACGCCATGCTGGGCAAAATCTATCTTTGTGCCCAGAGGCTTGCGGATCTTTCAAGGCAGATACTCAATTTTTCCAGAAAAAATGAAAACCGGAAAGAGGTGCTAAGGTTAAAAATTCAAATCAAGGAGATAGTAAAGCTTTTAAAGATAGCTTTTCCGAAATCCATTGTTTTTTCTCTTTCCATCGCAGACAAACCATTGAAAATACAAGCTGATCTTACCGCAATTCATCAGGTTGTCATAAATCTGTGTGTGAATGCCGTTCATGCCATGAATGGAAAAGGTGTGTTAAAAATCGCCCTTGATGAAGTCTGCCTGCCTTCAGACATGAAGGTATCCATGCCTCCTGATCCTGATCTTTACATACCTGATAAAGACAAAACTCCAGAAGGCAGTTTAACTATCCAGCCTGCTGATAACGACCATGCCTTGATGGGCGCAACTAAAAATGAAAGTCTTGTAATTACAACTGTCTCAGGAGACTTTCACATAAACCATGAGTGCAAAAAGGTGAACGCTCAGAATCAGGCCGAATTAGTTGGACAGACTTATGTGAAGCTGACAGTTCAGGATGACGGATGCGGAATGGACAGTCAGATGCTGTCCAGAATATTCGAGCCTTTTTATACTACAAAAAAAACCGGAGAGGGAACAGGACTTGGACTTACAACGGTAAAATCAATTATGGAAGAGCATCAGGGAAAAATAGTTGTGGAGAGTCAAACAGGTAAAGGAAGTGCATTCCATCTCTTTTTTCCATCCACAGATCATGGACAGAATAAATCGGCATATCCCCAGATTAAAATGCGGAGAGGCACTGAATCTGTCTTGATTGTTGATGATGAGGAGGATATAGTCGAATCCATCTCAACGGCATTGAGTGAAGCTGGATACCAGACCATAGTTACAACAAGAAGCGATAAGGTTGTCGATCTTTTCAGCAGCAACAAGGTTGATATTGTTGTTATGGATATTGACATGCCGGGACTTAACGGTATTGAAGTCGCACAGAAGCTTCGTAAAATAAACCCCTCAATACCTGTTATTTTCTGCCCTGGCTATCAACTTCAAGAGCATAACGAACTCATAAAAGGTTTATATAGCCATTTATTATATAAACCTTTTAATCCACAGGCTCTTTGCATGCTGATCAGAAAGGCTCTTGATTGATCAGCAAAAAAAAGATCAATATTATTTACGATAACATCAATTGTACTCTGCCCTGATATCCTTTTTGCTGATCTTGCCTACTGATGTTTTTGGTATTTCCACGTTCAATATGACTTTTGAAGGTACTCCGTATTTAGGAATCCGCCCCTGCTCAACAAATTTCATGCAAAACTGCTGAATATCAGACTCAGAGATCGTATCCCTGAATTCGTTTCTGAGCACAACCATTGCCATGGGGCGTTCTCCCCATTTTTCATCTGTAATACCCACCACAGCCACTTCACTTACAGCCTCATGTTGACTGATAATGTCCTCCAGCTCCAAAGATGAAATCCACTCTCCGCCGGTCTTTATAACATCCTTCAGCCGATCAGTGATCTTGAGATATCCATCCTTGTCAATAACACCGATATCGCCGGTGTGAAGCCAGCCATTTTTCCACAACTCCTCGCTCTTCTCCTCTGCCTTTACATATCCTTGAGTAAACCATGGTGCACGAGCCACCACCTCTCCTGCTGTCTGTCCGTCATGGGCAACAGGTTTTCCTGCCAGATCCACTATTTCAAGCTGTACGCATGGGACGGGCAAACCGGTCTTGCAGCGGATCTCAACCTGCTCATCCTCTCCCCACTCAAGCATGTGGAGTTTGATATTTGCAAGGCTCAAAAGAGGGCAGGTTTCAGACATGCCATATCCTGTATAAAGATTTATTCCATGTTTCATTGCCTCATTGCATAACCCCTTTGAAAGGGCAGAACCGCCGATAATAACCTTCCAGCCCCTGATATCAAGATTCTTTATGGATGGGCTTGTGACAAGCATGTTCATGATGGTTGGCACGCAATGGGAGAAAGTCACCCTCTCTCCGACAATCAGCTTTAACAGCATCTCAGGTTCATATCTGCCTGGATATACCTGTTTTGCCCCAAGAAGGGTCATAAGATATGGCATCCCCCACGCATGAACATGAAACATGGGAGTCATGGGCATATAGACATCGGCCGAGGAGATGTTGGCCTGTGATGCGTAGGCACATAGACCTGACATGGCTCCGTAGGTGTGGAGCACAATCTGTCGATGGCTGAAAAAAACCCCTTTTGGCAATCCTGTCGTGCCGGTGGTATAAAAGGTGGTGGCCATTGTATTTTCGTCAAAATCGGGAAAATCGTATTCTGGAGAGGAATTTTTCAGCAGATTTTCATATTCGCCGCTGAACTCAAGAGTGCTCGAAGGCACAGCCTCCTTGTCAGTCAACAGTATCACTCTCTTTACAGTCTCAAATCTGTCCTTTACAGACTCAAGAAGAGGAACAAAGTCTTCATTAACCAGGATAACATCATCCTCAGCATGGTTGATGGTGTAAATAAGCTGCTCGGGAGTCAGGCGGATATTGATGGTGTGAAGCACTGCCCCCATCATGGGTATGGCAAAAAAGCACTCAAGATATCTGTGGGAGTCCCAGTCCATTACAGCCACGGTATCACCTGGCCGCACCCCCTGTTCCCTGAGCATGGATGCAAGCTGACTTACCCTCTTGCCAAAACTTTTGTAGTCATATCGAAACTTGTCTCTGTAAATTATCTCCTGATCAGGAGAGTATATCAAAGGGGTGGTCAGCATCTGTTTTATCAGCAGAGGATAGTTGTAGGCACTTTGTGTAGGTTGAATTAATCTTGTTGTCATGATATTTCCTTTCTATATGAAAGCCTTGGTAGCATACAGTTGTCATGAAAACTTTCATACATTTAGATTATGGCACTCATCTGCCATGCAGGTTTATAATGTTTGGTATTAATTTTGTGAATTGAGAACAGTTCTCAGTACCGGCTTTTCTTCCTGCTTTAAAGTAGAACCGGGCATTTTCTGTGCAAGCAGCAGAACATAAAGCAGTATCCCCACTCCCATTCCCCAGGCAGGGCCGAATTTGGCTATAACCATACCCACAAAAAAGGCATAGCCCTGGGCAGCCGGAGTTTTGACCATTGATATGGCAATATACGCACATGCAAAACCGGTAAGAATCAATGTGATTGAGAGAGCCACTGCCAGAAGCGGTTTCATGAATGTCACCACAGGAACCATGAATATCAGAATAAAAGCCGGCCAGTACCAGTTGAATGTACCTGAGAAAAAAGAGTCCATGTTTTTACGACCGGTTTTGTAGCGTTCTGTAAGAAATACATGCACGCCTGTCCAGATTGGCCCGTGAAGAGGGATAAAAGGGCCTGCTGTAAGAAGATGGCCCATATTTCGTATAAAGAGGATTATATGGCTGCGGGTGGTGTCAACTTCAATTTTTTCATCTTTTCTCACCTCTCCAGCCTGCTCTAGAAGAGTGTTGGCAAGTATCAAGTCACCAAAAATAAAGGTATAGACCATCAGAGCAAGAGGGAAGGCTTTTAGATAGATATCAATAGAAGGCCAACCCACGGTAAAGGGGGATACAGCTTTTATATATGCCCCGATCTGAGGAATATGCCAGCCCGTCTTTATGTCAAAAGCGATCTCTCCTGTCAGAGGGCCTGCAATCGCAGCCACCAAAAATCCTACCAGCAGTGCCATGGAACCCATAAGATTCAAGAATTTGCTTCCCTTCCTTGCCTTGGTAAACCATATGGAAAACATGAGGAGAAAAACCACTCCCCAGACAATCGGCAGGGTTATGGGCAGTTGCTCCAGACGGCCAAACTCGGCATTAAACGCAGCTATTGCCCCGCCAAAGATGATGGCAGCACGAAGTTCCACCGGCACCCATTGAAAAAAATGCCTGCTGAGGCCCGTAATTGCAAAAAACAAAAAAATAGCTGATACGCAGACGGTCACCGCCATCATTGCCTGTATCGCCGGAATACCTGCTTCAAATGATCCCAAAAAGGTCATCACCAAGGGCAATGCAGGAGTTATCCATCCAGGTGCGTATGGTTCGCCCAAGACCACTGTCGGTATAACCCAGAGCCAGAATAGCTGGAGAAGCACTACTGCCCAGGCAACTTCAAAAGGAACCAGAAAAAACTTCATGGTAAGAGCTGCAACCACACCGCCGGTAGCAGTTGTCAGAAGCCCTCCCTGGATAATTTCAGGAAGGGAGAAATCAACATGTACTCCTGGAATACGGGTTGTAAATTTTCCCCAGTGGATCCCAGGTTGACGTTCACCATCTTTTCTTTTAATTGCCATTTTTTTCTCCTTTGTGTTTTGTTTTTTCATCTGATCGCATTTTTTGCCTGACAACGGTCACGGCCGGAGCGAGATATTGGCTCTCGGCCACAACGAAGAATAAAAGTCACATAAGCACAGCTAGTTAAAGAGACTTTCACATAAAACAGGGAGGACTCTGTTGTAATATATATGTTATCTCTGGAGATAAAAAAATCGGCGTAATGCCCATAATAGGGTATGCAAACGCCTCAAAATTGTGTAGGCAAATTGCCTACTTTGTCATAAAAAGGAGTCCAGAACTTCATTATTAGGGGTGGCAACTAAAAAACGTTCATTCCAGCTTGGAATATCTCTGGATACAGGGAGATTATCAAGATTATTGACTTTCTGGCAATTATCTCTGCTCATGAGATAAGTTTAATATTGACTTTGAAGAGATGCCTGTTTATAGCTAACAGATCAAATTTACATTTGATCTGTTAAGACGAAAAAGAGAAAAATTTTACTAGGTGCAATTTCAAAACAATTCCAATCATTAAAAACTGGAGGAAAACCATGAAAATGCTTAAAGTATTATGTTTTATCGCAACTATTGTCTGTTCCACAGTCAATCTGTCCAATGCTGAAAATGAAGCCTCTTTCAATCTGGAAACAGGAGTCCTTAATATTCCCAAACTGATTCTCTTTTCCGATAGCTATGAACTTAACTTACTGTTTACCGGCCAGGATTTTACAATTAAAGATATAAAACAAAACAAGATTGAAAATACCGCATCAGGAACTTTTTCATATAATCAAAATACAAAACAACTACATGTTAATTTTACTCAATCCACCTTTACAGACGATGGCCCTCCTGTTGGCAGTCACTCTTTATCTATTGTCAGCTTGACAGAAAAAGAGCTTGTCATGATAGACCCGTCAGGCGATCAGACTGCATGGGATCGAATTTCCGGTACAGGTCAAACGTTAACAGGCAACTGGCAGGAAAAAGATTCAGCCTCATTTTCTAAAAATATTATGGTATTTGGAGAGGATGGCGGGATAAACTATGCTAAAGAGTACTCAACTTTTACGCTAAAAAACAGGCAGATCAATATTGATGGCAACTATAGTGACTGGAGCGATGAAGACAGAGTTTTTCTGGACAACAATGGTCCGGAATGCGATGACTTACCCGGGAGAGACTTGAAAGAGGTTTATATAGCAAAGGATGAAATATTTATCTACTTGCGTTTTGTCTTGAATGGTCAGATGGATAACTCTTTTCAGTATCTTTTCGGTGATAACGACCTGCATATGCGTGTCTATAAAAGCAATTCAGGCTTTAGAGTCAGCTATTCAAGCGGCACAGGGATGACCTCAAATTCATCAATAGATTTACCAGAGTCGTTTATTCATGTCGATGGCAATCAATTTGAAGCCAAACTTTTTCATGTTGACCGTTGGAAAAATAAAAACTTTAATGCCTGGGTTGATCAAGGAAGAGAAACTATTTGTCGAGATAACGTTTCTCTTCCAGTTTTACTTGTGAAATAGATCTCTTATGCAGAAATCGTCTTCAGTCTGATTCAAATTCTTTAAAAAGCCCGGTCTCAACCCAGATCACGGCATACCGGACAAGTTCTCCGGCACTCTTTAAGTTCAGCTTCTCCTTTATTCGTTCCCTGTAAGTGCCTATTGTTTTGACACTGATATTAAGCTGGTTGGCGATCTGTTTGGATGACAGCCCCTGGCCAATCAGCTGGAAAATCTCAAACTCACGATCTGTGACCCGTTTCAGGGGGGATTCATAGACCAGATCCGGCTGTTTCTGAAAGGAGTTGAGAATGTTACTCATTATTGCCTGGCTGACATGGATATGCCCGTCAATGATGCGGCGGATTGCAATTACAACTGATTCCGAAGCCTCCTGCTTCATGATATAACCTTTGGCCCCGGCCATGATACACCGCTCTGCGTGAAGAGCTTCGTCGTGCATGGAGAGAACAAGTGCTGCCATTGGCTTGTGGTAGTCAGCAATCTCCTTGACAATATCAAGCCCGTTACTCTCTTTCAACGATAGATCCACAATAGCAAGATCCGGTTTTTTTTCCCGGATCAGCTTCAGGGCACCTGTAACATCGCTTGCTTCTCCACACACGCACATGTCAGGTTCATGCTCTATCATCTCCTTCATCCCCATTCTGAAAATAGGGTGATCTTCAACAATAATGATATTAATATTTTTTTTCCCCATCAGATGATTTCCCGTAAGGTTTAATCTGCTGCATTGTCAGCATTTAACTTTAAGGCCACCCTTGTTCGACAAGTGTTTGTTTGCACAACAGTTCAAATAGACTCAACACTAACTTTTAGCCTTGACGATATACTACCTCCTGCCAACCTCCAGTCTTATCAGAGTGCCACCATCTAAAGAGCTTTCAAACTCCAAAGATGCACCTATCCAGCTTGCCCTGTATGACATGATTCTTATACCCATTCCCTTTGAGTTTTCAGGCTTGTTCAACCCTATTCCATTGTCCTCTACCGTTAATATTGCAGTATTTTTCAAATTTGTAAGCTTGATTTGTATTTGATCTGCCTTTGAATGTTTAACTGCATTGTGAACAGCCTCCTGTACGATATAATAAGTATGGGTGGCAACCGAATTGTCTTCAAATGGCTGACTCATATCGCAGTCAAGACGACAGGAGATGCCGAACACGCTCCTGACATATGCTGCCAGATCCTCAAGCGAGGCATCAAAACCTCGGTCAGTGACGTTAACAGGAGATAGTCCTCTGGAGAGACTGCGGGTTTTTTCAATGGAGTCCTGAATAAGCGTCCTTATTCTGCCTGCACTCTCAACCTCTCCTGTCAATATATCACAAGCTCTTTTTTCGCCAAGCCTCTGCTGATGCATTTTTGTCATAACCTCTATTCCGATAAGCTGAGGACACAGGTCGTCGTGAAGATTCATTGCAATTTTTTGCCGTTCTCTCTCGCTGATAGTAAGAATCTCTCGCTCTAATCGCCTGGAATCAGTAACATCATCTATGGCCCCGAGCATGCACACATCGCCCCAGAGAGTCACCTGCTCCACAGAGATCATTCCTGTACGTTTTGTTCCTTTTGCTGTCAGAAAGGTAATCTCCCAGTTTTTAATAGCACTCTTTTCAGCAAGGGATGTCATCAGCTTTTTCCTGTCAGATGAGTGGTGAAAAAAACCGATCTCCATAAGCTCCTTTCCGATAA
>JADFYT010000081.1 GCA_015232935.1 Desulfamplus sp. | reverse complement strand
TATTCAGCAGATTGAGATCAATCAGGCGTTGGGAGTTCAAAAAAACAACAATCTAAATTTTGTAGCCGAAAAGAGCACTGTCATAAGAGCTCTTCTAAATGAAAAAGTCAAAATAGATAAATCGTCAACTTCTGCCATAATCAAAAGAGATGGGCAAATGGTTGCTACATTGGAGCCAAGGAAATATTCTGATGATACAGACAGTGTTGATTTTTTGTGTCCATCCCTGGCAAGCTGCGGCAACTGGGCGGCAGGAAATTACCTGTTTGAAGTTTCTGTAAATGATATAAAGAAGACAACTGAAGGAAGCACATATCAATTTCAAGAACGAAGCGGGGTTCGCGTTCTTGCGATGGCTGTCAAGGCAAATTACAACGGCACTGTAACCCAAGTTTCTGACGATAAATGGAAGACCATGTGGCAGTATACCCAGAAAGTGTATCCAATAGCAGATAATAAGTTTGATTGGAAAGTAAGAGAGGAATTTGACGCATCTGATCCCAAATACAATCTGGAAACTGATGAAGGACAGAGGAATTTATGGGAAGCTTTGACTAACCTAATGCCAAACGAATGTGCATCTGACCCGAAGAAAGATGGTTGTTATGAGCTGGTTGTAGGATTTATTTCAGACAGGCCAAACACATATCCAGAAGGAAAGCTTCAGGGTTATACCTACGGACGACCAACCAATCTCGTAGTTGCTAAAGATGAAGATGCCGAAGCAACAGTTGCTCACGAGATAGCACATGTTTACGGGGTAGGAGATACATATGCGGGAGGTTCTATTCGATGCGACATAAATCCTGCTCCGGATCATTTTAAAGGCTCTGACTGGGATAATAGGGAAAATTCAGATTATAACTGTTCAAGCGGACGAGAAGCTCTTGGAGATGTTTCTGCAACCAAAATTCCTGCTTCCCATCACCCTTATGAAATAGGCGGGCGTGGACTTTTGGGAGATATGGCTTGCTACATGGGTTCAGGGGGCAAACAATCTCAATTTTGGACAACCCAGGATGCCTATGATCATCTGTTCAGCCAACTGGCTCCTGCTGGAAACAGAAAAGCACTAAGGGCGACACCTGAAAGACTCTTGTACTACTTTGGCTATATGAAGGAGAACGGAGAGGTAGAATTAGAGCCGTGGGAAAGCTATCAAGATGTTGTGCCGGTAAACGACTCAACCGGAGATATCATGCTCCAGGCTCTTGATTCTAACGGCAAAGTAGTCGCAAGCACCAAACTGGACATTGAGTTCTATGTTTTGAGCACTCCGCCAGAGCCTATCAAGAAAATGGAGTGGGCACCTTTTGAAGGAGCCATGCGTTTTCCTGAAGGAACGGCTGCTTTTCAGATAATAAAATCAGGAAACATCCTCAAAGAGGTAAAAGTAAGTGCAAACAAGCCGTCTATTGACAATGTGTCCCCATCTGAATCAATGACTATAGAGGGGGCTTACACAATTACATGGAATGCAAGCGACAAAGACGGAGATACCTTGACATATACCGTAGAATATAATCCTGATATAACCAAGCCTGATTCTGAATGGATGGTTCTTGCAGGCGATCTTGAAGAATCTGAATTGAGTGAGGATTTCAGCGAGCTTCCGGGTGGCATGCACGCAAGGATCAGGGTAACGGCAACAGACGGTATTCTTGCAGAAGAGATGGAGAGTGCCGAGTTTGTGATTCCTAACAAAGTCCCCGAAGTATTTATTGATGATGTCGAAGATCTTGCGTCAGAATCTATTGAAGAAGGAATGGAAATAGTTCTGGAAGGAGATGCATTTGATCTTGAAGATGACTGGCTTGATGAAGACAGGCTGGTTTGGAGTTCAAATATATCAGGGCAGATTGGAACAGGGACTATTTTGGTGGTGGACGATCTTCCTGTTGGAGAGCATACAATAAGCCTGACTGGAACAGACAGCAGTAACCAGAGTGCTGTGGATACAATTCGAATAAAAATATTACCTGAATCAGATACAGGTTCATGTTCAGCTACATTAACATCAGATCTTAAACTCGCAGTCCCTCATATAGTAGCCAAAGAACTTGGGAATCTCTCTTTTTCAGCTGTATTTGAACTGACTCAAGGTCAAGATATTCTCTTCAAGTTCATGGATTTGTCCTTGGATCCAAAAATCTGCGAAACTCCATCGACATTGTCAAGTGACTTGACTCTCCATATTCCGGAACTCAGATACGGAGATATATCTATGTGGGTAGATTTGCAGCATACTGAAAATCTTGTATTCAAAGTTATCAATTATGGGTTAAAATAAGTAGTTTGTGATTAAGTAACGATTCCTGGATAAATTGCCCGTTTAAGAATTTTAGACCCATCGTTCTTCAACAGCAGTGGGTCTAAAAACGGGCAATTTTTTTTAACAGTTGGATTCAACAGCACAGGAGGTGCAGCTATGGGAATTTCCCTTGTAAAAGGCCAGAAGATATCTTTGGCAAAAGAGGCCGGAACAAGCCTTTCAAAAGTGGTTATGGGACTTGGATGGGACGCGAAAAAGAAAAAGGGTCTGTTTGGTTTTGGATCTAAAGAGCAGAGTATAGATCTGGATGCATCATGCGTGATATTTGACGAAAACAAGAATATGGTTGATACGGTATGGTTCCGTCAGCTCAAAAGCAAAGATGGCAGTATAGTTCATACCGGCGACAACCGGACAGGTGACGGAGAGGGAGATGACGAACAGATTATAGTAGATCTGACAAGAATACCGGCCAATGTCAAAACCCTTATGTTTATTGTTAACAGCTTTACAGGGCAAAACTTCAGCGAGATCGAAAATGCCTTTACAAGGATTGTCAACAATTCAAATAACCAGGAGATAGCAAGATATAATTTGAGTTGTCAGGGCAGCCACACTGCCATGTTGATGGCAAAAATCTATCTGCACAACAATGAGTGGAAAATGCACGCTCTGGGTGAAAACTGCAGCGGCAGGACATTTCACGACCTTATGCCAGTTATGCAGGCAAGCCTCTAAGCTGCTATCAAAGTGTGTCGTAATGAGATTACAGTTTGATCAAAGAGAGTGTTTATTTTTAAAATCAAACTTTATGGTCGTTGTGTGATCACCGCGGGTCATGAAAATAGAGGTTCATTTTCATGGCATTACATCTATAAAAAAAGGAGATTTGAAAATGGCTGTATCTTTAAGTAAAGGTGGACGTATATCTTTAAGCAAGGAAGCTCCCGGCTTATCAAAAATTTATATCGGGCTTGGATGGGACTGCCGGACAACCGACGGTGCTGCTTTTGACCTGGATTCTTCGGTGTTCTTGCTGAATGCGTCAGGCAAGGTTCGTAATGACAGCGATTTTATTTTTTACGGTAACCTCAAGGGAATTGACGGTGCTGTGGAGCATATGGGCGATAATCTGACAGGGGCTGGCGAAGGAGATGATGAAGTTATCAAGGTCAATCTTGCAAGCCTTGATGCCAATGCATCTGATGTGGAAAAACTTGCAGTGGTTGTCACAATTCATGAGGCTGAGGAGAGAAAACAGAATTTTGGACAGGTCAATAATGCCTTTATCAGGGTATTGAACGATGAGAATCAGAGTGAGATTGTAAGGTACGACCTGTCAGAAGACTTCTCCATGGAGACAGCCATTGTTTTTGGTGAAATCTACAAAAAAGGTGACGAGTGGAGATTTACAGCAGTTGGCCAGGGTTATTCAGGTGGCCTTGCTTCGGCATGCAGGGATTATGGAGTCAATATATAGAAAACAGGCGTAAACTCTTTTAAGGAACGGAGGAGAAAAAAATGGCTGTATCGTTGAACAAGGGTGGAAGGTTGTCTTTATCAAAAGAGGCTCCTGGATTATCAAAGATCCAGATAGGGCTTGGATGGGATGAAAGAGCAACAGATGGTTCTGAATATGACCTTGATGCGTCGGTCTTTCTTCTCAATTCAGCAGGCAAGGTACGCAGTGACAACGATTTTGTTTTTTACAACAATCTAAAAGCTGTCAACGGTGCTGTGGAGCATATGGGTGATAACCTCACCGGTGGCGGAGATGGTGATGATGAGGTCATTAAAATCAATCTCAAGCAGCTTGAATCAGAGGCACCGGAAGTGGAAAAAATAGCCTTTGTTGTCACGATCCATGAAGCTGAAAGCAGAAAACAGAATTTTGGACAGGTCAACAATGCCTTTATACGCATTGTGAATCAAGATGATAATAAAGAGATTGTAAGATACGATCTAAGCGAAGATTACTCCATGGAAACAGCCATGATATTTGGTGAAGTCTATTTTAAAACCGGTGAATGGCGATTTACAGCAGTGGGTCAGGGGTATGCCGGCGGACTTGCGGCTGTATGCAAAAATTATGGTGTTAACGTCTGATAATTCCATGCGAAAATCGGGCATCCTTCATGCCGGTTGACACTTTCTGCGACTGCATCCCTTTTTGAGGAAATTACTTCAAAAAAGAGTCAACCACCTTTGATGATATATGAAGGATGCCTGAAAACGAGGATAGATTATTATGAGAAGACTTCCTGTTTATCTTGTTCTTGACACATCAGGCTCAATGGGCGGTCAACCTATTGAAGCTGTAAAAAAGGGAGTTCAGCTCCTTGCATCAACACTTCGCCAGGATCCCTATGCATTAGAGACAGCCTGCATAAGCGTTATAACATTTGACACACAAGCACAGCAGATAACTCCGCTTACAGATATTATAACCTTTCAGCCACCTGACATCAAAGCCCGGGGCATCACATCGCTTGGTGCTGCATTAAAGCTGCTTGCAGAAAGAATAGGTCAGGAGGTTGTTAAAACAACACCTGAAAAGAGAGGTGACTGGAAGCCTCTTGTATTTATAATGACAGATGGTGCCCCTACTGATGACTGGCAGTCAGGCCTAAAAGAGCTTAAAAAAATAAAAACAGGTATTGTTGTCTCCTGTGCTGCCGGAAGTGATGCAAGGATTGATGTGCTAAAGCAGATCTCGGAAGTCGTGGTTGAGCTTAAGACAGCGGACACCGAGTCGATCAGGAAATTTTTTCAGTGGATATCAGCAAGCGTCAGCACAACGAGCAAAAAGGTGGATTTGAGCAAAAAAGATCTAAGTGGGCTGGATGAGCTTCCGCCCCCACCACCGGAAGTCAACATAGTCACATAGTACGACCGAGTAGTGCTTCTTCAAGTTTAAAGTGTCGGGTGGATTTTCAGGCTATTCAATTTTTGGATTGGTTTTCTACCCGACAGCTAAACCTTGAAGGAACAGTAGTGCTCTTTGAAGGTTTAACAGTCGGGCAAGATAGCACCTGGAATATTGAATGGCAAGAGACTTCATCCGACAATTTAAACTTGAAGAAGCAGTAGTACGGTTCAAGCACGAGTGTGAAACCAAAGCAGATGCAACAAGAAAATAACAATAATTGCCATATGAGAAGAGTCATGAAACAACCAATATCCATTGCCACCATGCTTTTGTTCAGGAATTTCAATACAGCAATAATTTCAGCAAAGCTGCTTGTGTTGTTTTTTATTTATCTGTTCATGGGAGTTAACGCTTCTGTTGCCTCTGCATCCCAACCACCAGAAGCTCCAGCACTTTCAACCACTCTTGACGGAAACAACCTGACCATTCGCTGGACTTCTGTACACAATGCATCTGGCTATACTTTGATATATGCCCCATATCCGGACGCACAATACATAGGACAGCTAAATATGGGCACCTATACCGGACTTGATCTGGGAGATGTTCGCGGTCTTTCTTTTTATGTGGCTGTCCAGGCAT
The DNA here is from genome assembly GCA_015232935.1 of Desulfamplus sp. Taxonomy (GTDB): domain Bacteria; phylum Desulfobacterota; class Desulfobacteria; order Desulfobacterales; family Desulfobacteraceae; genus Desulfamplus. The sequence goes on along the minus strand of JADFYT010000081.1, from coordinate 3,334 downwards.
ATAACAGCAATGGAGTGTCAGGCAGATATTCCAATATCGGAGCATTTGCCTCTTTCTATCGTGACCTGGATATGGATGGATATGGTGATCATAATAGAGAGATGGTAAGCATTCGGGTATCTGATCCATTTCAATTCGTTGTGCATCAGCCATCAGGTTATGTGTTGAACGGAAAAGACTGCAATGATAATGATTCTGCAATATCTCCTGCAGCAGTTGAGATACAGTCAGACGCCATTGACCAGAATTGTGATAAAAGTGATTTCGCTCCGCTGAGTTATGATGAGGTCAACAATAGATTTGGGGATGGTTTATATGCACAGATTATCACTGCAAAAGGGGTGATAGTCTGCAAGCTGGAATTTGAGAAAACTCCTCTCACAGTAACAAATTTTGTAGGACTTGCCGAAGGGACGATCAAGCACACTCTTGGCAACGGTGTCAAATACTATGACGGGCTTGTTTTTCACAGGGTGATCAAGGATTTCATGATTCAGGGAGGATGTCCCTGGGGAACAGGAAAGGGCAATCCCGGTTATTCATTCAGGGATGAGTTTGTCTCTGGACTCACACATTCAGGACCAGGAATTCTGTCCATGGCAAATTCCGGAAGCAATACAAATGGAAGCCAGTTTTTTATAACTCATCTGGCAACCCCCTGGCTTGACGGAAAACATACAGTATTCGGGCATGTTGTGTCAGGCCAGGAGATTGTAAATGCAGTTGAGGCAGGCGATGTTATCGGGACTGTCGTGATAACCCGTATCGGATACAAGGCTATTGCTTTTCAATCGGATCAGGCTGCGTTTGATAGATTGAAGTAAACTCTGGCATGGCTCTTTTCTTGTGGTTGTCTGGAATCGTCAACTGCCCCATGTAACTGAAAAAAAAGGGGGGGACTACTCCCCAACTTTCGTCTGCACAGCTCAGGAATGGTCTCCTGCCACAAAAGATGCAAATCAAGACGCGTTTTTATATTCCCTGATTCTATTACAGATCCTGCTACAGCACTCTTTGGTTTTGTCATATTCGGGACCTTCAACCATAACTCTCAAAAGAGGCTGGGTGCCGGAATACCTTACAAGAACCCTTCCCTCAGATCCAAGTTCCGCCTCAACAGCCCTTATCTCGTCAGCAATTGAGTCGATTGCCATAAAATCGGGGCGGGAAGCATCCATTTCAACATTCATGAGTATCTGGGGATAAACCTTCATAATGGAGGCAAGCTCTGAAAGGGATTTGCCTGTATCTGCCATAACTTCAATGAGGCGAAGTGCGGTAACAAGCCCGTCTCCTGTGGTGTGATACTGTGAAAATATCATATGGCCTGAATCCTCGCCACCCATGACCGCACCAGACTGTTGCATTACCTTTAACACCTCTCTGTCACCCACTCCGGTCACCAGATGTTCAATCCCAAGAGACTCAAGGGCTCTTGAAAGTCCTATATTGCTCATCACGGTACTGACTACACGGTTGTTTTCAAGAGTGCCTTTGCCTTTTGCGTGTGCGGCACATATGGCAAGAATCCTGTCTCCGGTAATAACTGACCCTGTCTCGTCAATTGCAATAAGCCTGTCTGCATCTCCATCAAAGGCAAGTCCTATATCAGAAACGGATTCAACAACCTTGCGTGAAAGGGTTTCCGTGTGCTGGGAACCGCATTTGTCATTGATATTTTTCCCATCAGGCTCATTAAAGATAAACATTGCATCAAACAGAAGTGGATCATCAAACAGCATTGGTGCAACGCTGCTTGCAGCACCATTGGAACAATCAACCACTATTTTTAAAGTGCCAGATCTATCCACGTTAAAAGGCACCGATTTATCTGCGTTAAAAGGCACCGATTTATCTGCGTTAAAAGGCATCGGTTTATCCATACTAAAAGGCACCGGTTTATCTGCCATGCCCGCCTTGTTTTTACAGCAGCCTTCTGAATCTGAAAGATGCTTCAGTCTGTTTTTACTGCCCCCTTTTTTTAAAAATTCACAATATCTTTTTCGGGCATCATAAACAGGATAAATTCTTCCTGTCTGGCTTGTCATCTGATTGTTATTGTCCTCTGTGTCAAGTCTGGCAGACGAGATCGAAAAAATCATTGACTCAATGGTTTCTTCCTCATCATCCGAAAGCTTGTAGCCACCCTGCTTGAAAATCTTGATGCCATTATCCTGCCAGGGGTTGTGAGAGGCGGAAATAACAATACCAGCTCCGGCCTCTTTAATATCTGACAAGAGAAAAGCCACAGCAGGTGTAGGAATCACTCCTGCCGCAAGGACATCCACGCCTTGTGATGTGATACCGGCACAAAGGGCAGACTCAAGCATCTCTCCCGATATTCGGGTATCTCTTCCAATCAGAACACAAGTTCCGCCCTGTTTTTTTACAAAATCTGCAATGGCGACTCCTGTGTTCAAAGCCATTTCCACAGTCATGGGATATTTATTGGCAACTCCCCTGATTCCATCTGTCCCGAATAGTTTTTTCATTATATGATTTTCCTGAAAATTCCTTTTTTTAAATCTCAAGGGCTGTTCAGATTTTTCTGAAACAGATCCTCTCAAACCCTAAAGTCACTACCACAAATTTCTGCAACCGCAAGTTTTCATATTTTGCTTCAAGTTGCCTGCCATATTCTGAAACCTGTTTTTCTCCATCATTCAACTTTTCTGCAATTGACAGCAATTCACAAAGTTCCTGTTCTGTCAGATCCCTTGCCTGTTCTCCGCTCATTTTCGTATCTTTCAGCGTTACAAACTTGAACTCAATCAGCACATCAAATAGTTTCCCGTGCCGTTTATCAGGTCTTATAATCATTGTCAAATCCGCATGTCTGCGGTCAATCGAGGGTTCTGAATCCATGATATAAAGCAGGTCATTATAGAGCAGGGTTAAAAAAGCGGTTTTCACTGTCAGTTCGTTTGTCCAGCGGTAATCGCGGTTGTGAAAGACCTTGAAATATTTTTCCTCGACAAATCGGCATAAAGGCTTGATATCTCCTTTACTCCACACCTTATATGCCGCAGCCTTGCCATTATCGCGATCATCAGGCATTGGCAGGAACATTTTACAGATACGGTCAACATAAAGTCCTTTAATTACAAGATTGGGAACTTTGAGAATACTCTGTAAATCGTCCGTATCTCCTGCAATGGTCAACACGCCGAAGTAGTAGAGAAATGATACCAGGAAAGAGTGATCTTTGGATGAATCGCTCAACATATCCTGCATTCCAAATCTTTTACTGACAGCCGCAATAAGTAATAGCCTAAAAATTTCTTCCTGTTACTCAAATCATAATTATTTGATATTATTATCATATTAAACTATA
>JADFYT010000080.1 GCA_015232935.1 Desulfamplus sp. | reverse complement strand
TCTCCTTGTGCCTGTTGTGCCCCTGCTTCAAACGAGATAGATGTGAGTGCAAACAGACATAGGGTAATGATCGTCAAACTTTTCAATTTTCTTGTCATCTTTTCTCTCCATAATTTGGTTGTTAATGAATAAAGACAATCAACCACTTTGACGGGGTGTTATCTCTTTGGCAGAATAACATGTTGTGACGATTGCCATTTAAAGGTTTTGAAAGAACTATCACTTAATTTTTTATGAGTCAAATAATAAAATCTGCCTTGCGGCTTACGCTGTTTCCGGCACGGATCTACTTTTGGGTTGAGCTGGTCTCCTTTATGACCTCCTGAAACTGTAGTCGAAAATACTCTCTTGTCTTTTCCGGATCAAAATCAAGAAGGGTGCCCCCTGATTCAAAGTGTTGAATAAAGACCATTCCAAGTGCATAGGTTACAGCTCCTGAAAATGTAGGCATCAGAAACGGGGCAGTCAGTGACCCCAGTATTGGAATGGTTTTTACAGCACTTGCAAGTACGCCCTTTGATATTGTTGACGCAGATATGCTGCCTGCAAGAGATGCCATGATCGCACCTGCTTTATCTTTTGAAAAAGAAATATTGTAGTGCTCGGAAAGTTTTGACACCATTCTTAGTTGAACCCCTGTAACAGTAGCTACATCAAGGACGGGAATTGGCATCAGGCCTGCCCCTGTGGACCACCACATATATTCTTTGACAATATTTCTTGACTGTTCTAACTTCTCGTTCATATTGTTTTATATTGACTACCCTCCTTGCTTATAGATTTTTAGTACAGACGTTTACAATTTCAAGAGACTATTCTTATGGTAAGTACATTTATTTCAGGATTGATTAATGAAGAGAGCGAATCTCTGTCCAGCCAGCTTGGTCTGTGGCATCATCTTACACTTAGAAATATTTTGCAGAGAAAGTTTACAGGTTGGCTTGCTGACAGCGACCATCTTGGAGATTTTCTTCAGGAGAGGTCACGAACGGCAGCAATGCGTGATACTGTTGAGCTCAGAGCCTGGAAATTAAATGAGGTCATGCTCTTTTTAAGAATACCTGTACCTGAAAAACTTGATATCTATTCGCTCAATGCTGTTGGTACAGAAATTGAGGTTCAGGCAACAGCCCTGCTCAGAAAAGTAGATAAAGAATTTTGCGGGGTATCACCTGATGATATGGTCAGATATCTTCTGATAAAAATCATAAATAATTTTTCAGAACAGTTTAAGGAAAAAGACAATAAAACCCAGGACAAGATCATTAAAAATATTCTTGATATCCTCCACTCCATGCCGGAAGATAAGCAGGATATTTTAAAGGGGCTGCTATCGGTTAAAGAGTTCTCTACGGACATGATCCGCAAAGCTATTTTTGACCACACATTAACGACTGCATTAGCATCTTTTATGATGATGGTCAGATATACCATCTATTATGAGATCTCAAAAGTGGCTATTGTGCTGTCCGGAGCAGTATCGTTATATATTGCCAAACCATACCTGAAATCATTTATTCCGCTTTTCATATTTCTTTTCAGCCCTGTTGCGGTTGCTTCAATAGGTGTCGGTCTTACCTGGTGGACTGACGTTTATACAAACAGGCAGATCAGATCCTTTCTTCTTCCGGTGATGGTCATGAGTTCAATTCTTGCCTCCGCCAAGGCCGATATCGAATCAGCCAGGATAGATATCGAATTTCCTGATGACAGCATCAGTAATTTTATAGATCATTACAATCATCGATATCTTAAACCCGCCTGAAAAAGAAAAACCTGTCTTGAAAAAAACGTCTGAAAAAAAGTCGTCTGAAAAAGCTGAAAAAAAAGATTAAAGAACCTCGCTCATCAAAAAAGAAGAGCGAGGTTGTATCAACATGAATTTTACAGCTTTTCAAAGATTAGCAATGTATTATTTGCTTGCAAAAGTGCAATCAGCTTTTCATTGTTCGGGATCTCCAAATAGATGTGGACATGCCCGATAGATATGGACATGCCCGTCTAATCCTGATTTTCTACAGCATCCTTAAATTCCCAATCCTCAAAATTTCCGGTCGGACAGGTAAAGGTAACTGTATAGGAACGTCCATCAATTTTTATGCATGGAATTGTAAGGGTTTTGGTATTCAGACCGATCTCCTGAGCGGTAGTGTCAGCATCAGTCAATGCATTCTTTTCCATCTTGAAGTTAAGGCCTTTATCAAGTTTGAATTTGGCAGCAAACTTCAATCCGGAGATGTTAAGATTTGGAATCGTAAAATCAATGCCGTTCTCAAGATTCAGTTCTATGCATCTTGGTGCCGGTTTTTCCGCAAGCCATCCAAGCGTTTTAAGGGCAAATTTCTGGTTAAATTCTGCGTTAGGGTTGAAAATTCCGTTCTCTGGATTGGTAACTGATGAAGAAAACATTGCAGCTTCAGCAAATACAGCCACGCGCCCTTTTCCATAGAACAGGGTTGCACCCTGGAGAAGCCCTTCACCTAATGGTAATGACAGTTTGTTTTCCATCATTAGAGGTGGATATGATACATGGTTATAAGGATATACCAAAAGGACTCCTTTGCCCATTTCCATCAACGGCTGGTAATTGACGCTGGAAAGAATATGGAATGAGCTTCCTGTAAATGAGGTAAGATACTCAATACCTTGAGTGATTTTGTGAGGATAGAGCATGCCGTTTGCGTCTGTTTTACCCTCTGAATCTTTGTAGAACTTGAAAAGGTTCTTCGGATTACCGCCAGCCTGACCTTGAGTCGCCATATAAATCAGGAATTTTTCATCTAATCCAAAAGTGTTATCCAAAATTATGCCAAAAGCCCTTGCCAGAGCCTGTTGAGAAGCTGGGAACGGCATGTGGTCGGTCACAAGCATCAGTGAACCTCCCTTTTCTACCCACTTTTTGATAACACCTATCTCAGCATCTGTGTAAGCAGACTGCGGGTATAGACCATTAACAAGATTCGGAGGTGCTAATGGATTAAACGCTAATACCCATCCATTCTTTTCAGGCTCGATAATAGCAGCGTTTTTTGCATCCATTGCTGTTGCTGTAACAAGAATGTCAACATCTGCAAGAGACTCTTCTGTAAAAGCATCTGCAATTGGTTTTACAGTGTAACCGTCTTTTCCTGCAAGCTCTCCAAAAACCTTGAATCCTCCATCAAGGTTGTGAAAGTTGTTGTGACCTCCATCCACCGCGATTACCGGACCATTCCCATCGGGGTATGTGGGGTTCTCAACCACAACCTCGTTACTGTAGGCAAATGTTGCTCCGCAGAACAGCAGGGCTACGAAAAGAACCATACTCAGTCGTTTCATACTTTTTCTCCTTTAATTTGATTGTTTGTTATGTTGCTTGATATCTCCTGCCGATCAGTGTTGATTCGGCAGGGGTATATCGATAAAATCCAAATCCGTTACAGATCTTTTATCAATCTGTTATATTCTGAATGTGAGCCAATCCAGAACCAAACCATTATCTTACCATCTTTAAAACCAAGAGTTCTCCATCCTAATCCTACTCTTGCAGAATATACAGGGTACTTTTACCAACTCGTTTAAACGCAATACTTGGATAAGAAGGGTTGTGACGCCACAGTTTGTAGTTCTCTTTTGCAAGTCTTTTGATGCGTCCAGGCAACTTTGAGAAGCATTCAATAAAATCTTCCGTAAGATGAGATTTCACAAATCATCAATTCCCATTTCTTTTGTTTTGCCTTCTCTGTATTGTTTCATAGCTTTTAGAGTCAGTTTGTCTAACGCAGTCTGAGTATTTTGAAGAGTACTGTCCCATTTCTCTTCCCACTCCATCTCCTGAAGAAACTCTTTTGCCAGCATATCCTGCATATATTCCGGCAGGATAGATGCTTTTTTAAAAACTTTTTCAAGTAGTTCAGTCATGGCTTAATCTCCTTTTTTAAGAAAAGCTGCCAGAACATCAGCCATTTTTGCAACATTAGGCGATCTCAACATCGTAAGATGATCTCCTGGAATCTCTATAACATTTACAGGCAGTGCAACACACTCACTCCAGCCAAGATCAGGCATGGCACGAAGTTTACGCATTTGTTCACCGGCAATATTTTCAGGCTGTTCGTCTCTGGATCGCAGCAATATAAATTGCACAGGCATGATTTGTCCATATAATTTATCTGGTTTTCCGGAATGTCTAACAGTTTTATTGCTAAGCTCAAGTTTAATATCCGGCCGCTTGCCAGGGGGAGCTTCATTAAAGGATTCAGCCATTTCCTCGAACGGCCGGGATATTTCTTCAAAAGGCCGGTACATCGCACGAAGGTTCGCTTTATAAACCTCTATAAAACCTCTGAAATGTACAAGTTTCGCATCTGGAGGGAGTATGTCACACTCTTTTAGCCTTTCGTGAACAAGAACAAGTTGCTCTTCAGGCGAGAGCCGCCGCAATGTTTCATATTTTATATCAAGGGAAGTTCCATACTGATGGCCTGCAATATCAGCAACCTGGGCAAGCCAGCGAGCCTCATCCCAATCCGTTCCTGTTGGCTCGAAGAATTTTGGAGCAGGTGTGTCAATCAAAACGAGTTTAGCAACGGTTTCACCCTCTTTCTGCAATTGTATTGCCATCTCAAATGCTACAAGTCCTCCAAATGAGTGGCCGCCAATAAGATATGGCCCATGAGGCTGAACTTTCTTGACAGCACTGATATAATGGGCTGCCAGGCTTTCAATATCTGCATGAGGTGGGGTTGTACCATCCAGACCTGGCGGCTGCAATCCATAAAAAGGTCTCATTAAGGGGGCATTCATCGCTCGTGCCAGATCGTGAAGATATACCACATTTCCTCCTGCACCTGGGACACAGAAAAATGGCACCAGGTCTCCATCTGGCTGTATTGGCACCAGAGATGACCAGACATCATCTGCTTTATCTTCTCTAAGTAGCCTTGCCATTGCCTCTACTGTAGCACCTTGAAACAGGGCGGCAAGAGGCAGATGTTTCTTGAACTTCCTTGTAATCTGAGCCATCAGCCGTACAGCAATGAGCGAATGTCCGCCAAGATCAAAAAAGTTATCCCTTATTCCAACAGGTTTAATATCAAGCACATCTTCCCATATACGAATTAACTGGAACTCCAGCGTATCACGGGCAGCGATAAAATCATCTCTGTCTGAACTGTCATCGCCTTTCCCGTAAGTTCCTGTTCTTGCCATTGAATCAGGAACAGACAGGGAACGCCGGTCTATTTTGCCATTGGGCGTCAGAGGCATTGTATCAACTTCCACGAACAGACCTGGAACCATGTAATCAGGAAGCCTTTTTTGAAGGGCACTTCTCAATTCAGCCGGCGTAAATTTGATTTCAGGTTTTGGGACATAGAAGGCAACTAACCTTTTTATGCTGCTGTCACTATCCTTTTCAGCCACAACTGCACCGACTTCAACACCTTCAAGGCGGGAAAGTGCGTGTTCTATCTCTCCAAGTTCAATCCGGAATCCTCTGAATTTAACCTGATGGTCTATTCTTCCAAGATATTCGACAACGCCGTCAGGCCTGTAGCGGGCAAGATCTCCCGTCAGATACATCCTGGTCACACTGTCCGGGATAAACTGTTGAAAATTAATTGTCTGATCCTGACCGGCAAAATGGTCAGGCAAGGAAGTCTTGTCAGGCAAAACCGAAACAGCCGATTGCTCATGAGCTGCAAACGGATCAGGAATGAATTTCTCGGCGGTGAGGTTTGGCCTTTTCCAGTAGCCTCTTGCAACTCCTGAACCACCGATGTAAAGCTCTCCTGCTACACCTGCCGGAACAGGATTCATTGCCTTGTCCAGGATATAAAGAGATGTGTTGTCAATGGGGCGTCCGATTGGCTGTGCCTTTGCACCTGACGTATCAGTCACCTTGTGCAGGGTTGACCAGACTGTTGTTTCAGTAGGGCCGTAAAGATTCCAGAGGCTTTCACATCTTGGCAGCAACTGGGCTGCAAGCGTTCCTGGCAATGCTTCCCCTCCGCACAGTATTTTAAGATTTTTGGTTCCCTGCCATCCGCTTGACAGCATCAGACGCCATGTAGCAGGGGTGGCCTGCATCATTGTAATTGACTGTGACGATAAAATTTCCATCAACATCTCACCGTCACGGGTCATCTCTTCTGTAGCAACCACGACACGGGCACCAACAATCAGGGGCATGTAAAGCTCAAGAACCGCAATATCAAAACTTATGGTTGTAACAGCCAGAAGGCGGTCATTTGAAGCGATTCCTGGCACAGTTGCCATCGAGTTTATAAAATTGACTGCTGCACCATGAGGTATCATTACCCCCTTGGGGTTTCCTGTTGAGCCTGATGTATAGATCACGTAGGCCAGATTTTCAGGGTTGACAGCAGAAGATATTTCGGGGTTATTAGAAGGAATTCCTTCAAACGGCATATTGCAGTCAGACTCTGTGCAATTTTGCATATCAATACACACTGTTTTGCCTTTATGTTCAGGCAGTCCGGAAAGCCGGCTTGACTGAGTGAGCAGAACTTCGACACCCGCATTGTCAAGTATGTAGGCAATTCTGTCTTCAGGATAGGTAGGGTCAAGCGGCACATAGGTAGCTCCGGCCTTGAGAATAGCAAGAAGACCCGCCACCATGTCAGGTGACCGTTCGATTGCGATTGCCACCATTGCCTGAGAAGTTACGCCCGTACTTGTCAGAAGATGTGCGATTTGATTGGCACGGCGGTTAAGCTGGTCATAGGTAAAATATTGATGATCTTCTCCTGATGCCTTGTATCCAAACTGAAGTGCAATGGCATCAGGAGTTCTGGCTGCCTGTTCCTCAAAGAGTCCGTGGATTGTCAGGGTTTCAGGAAGCGTCCTGAAAGTTTTGTTGAGTCCTTTCACCAGATAACTGTATTCGTAATCCGTGATCAGCGGCAGTCTTGCAAGGGTAGAGTCCGCGTCTTCAACAATTGCCTCAAGCAGACGGACAAAATGGCCTGACATTCTTTCGATAGTGTCAGTATTGAACAGGTCTGTGTTGAATTCAATGGTTGCTGCAAGCGGGTTCAACCTGTTTTCCGGCATCTCTGTTATTGCCAGTGTCAGATCATACTTTGAAATATTTGTCGGCTGCTCGATTACCTTGACCTCAAGCCCCTGAAGTTTAGGAGCGGTTGCAGGAGCACTCTGCATGGAGAACATGACCTGAAAGAGCGGGGAGTAGCTCAGGTTCCGTTCAGGTTTTAGCTCCTCGACAAGTTTTTCAAACGGAATCTCCTGATGAGCGTAAGCCTCAAGAGCGGTTGCCCGAACATCAGCCAGAAATCCGGAAAATGTCAATTCAGGTTCAACCGCGAATCTCATTACAAGAGTGTTGACAAAGAATCCAATCAAGGATTCAACCTCTTTTGTGGTTCTATTGGCAGTTGGCGACCCGATAACCACATCCTGCTGTCCCGAGTAACGCATAAGAAGAACCCCGAAAGCAGAGAGAAGTACCATGTAAAGTGTTGCTCCGGCATCTTTTGCAATATGTATTAGCGATTGTGTCAGTTCAGGTGATATCGAGAATTCGATTGTTTTTCCGTTGAAACTCTGAATTGGAGGGCGTTGCCTGTCTGTTGGAAGTTCAAGCAGGGCAGGGGCACCTGCAAGCTGTTTTTTCCAGTAATCTATATCTCGTTCAAGTCCACCTTGTGCTGCCCGGGATCTCTGGCGGCGTGCGTAATCAACATAGTGAAATGTGAGCGGTGGAAGCTGAGCCAACCCCGGCCGTTGGAGAGAAGAGAGATTCTTCCCGTCAGGCTCCGAAGTTATCGAAGTTGTTGAAGTTATCGAAGTTATTGAGTTGTAAAGCTTTTCCCATTCACGTACAAGGATCCCCATAGACCAGCCGTCAGAGACAATATGGTGCATATTGACAAGGATAATATACTCCTGATCCCCGAGTATAATGAGCGTACTGCGAAAAAGTGGTCCTGATGTCAGATCAAATCTTGCTGCTGCATCTGACTCCAGAAGTTCATCGAGCCGCTCTTTTTTCTGGTCATGATCCATCTGCGATATATCTATTGTGACCATTTCAGTAGCTTTTGGTGATATTCGCACTACAGGCACTCCATCCACGGTCTCAAACCTGCTTCTCAAGCCTTCATGTCGTTCCGTAATTGCCCTGAACGTATCGGCAAGTATATCTGTTTCAAGATTGCCCTTTACACGCACAGCCACAGGCATGTTGTATGCAGTGCCAGCTCCCTCAAGCTGGTCAAGAAACCAAAGTCGCTGCTGTGCAAATGAGAGTGGAAGACCTCCATCAATATTATCAATTTTCAGAGCAATGCTGTGGCCTGTTGAGATTCCGTCATGCTTTTCAACATCTCCACGATTCGCAACATCTCCACGATTCGCAACATCTCCACAATTCTCAACATTGACACGATTCGCAATATCACGCGTATAACCAAGAGCAAGAGCCATATCCCATGACGGTTCACCAAGAAAATCCTCCTGATAATTGTTACGCCATCGCTGTGCGGCAGAAGGATCAATACGCTTATGCGTATGGAATTTGATATCTCCAAGCATTTTTGACTCTGCGTGGATTCCGTCAGTCATCCGTTTCTGTTTCTCCTTTGCCTCGTAGATTTGCAGCATCTCGGGAGCAAAATCTATTCCGATAAACCGGCAAAGTTTTTTGACAGTCTCTTCCGGTGAGCCGGTCATTTCAGCAAAGCCTATATTGATCTGACGCTCCGGCGGAACAGTTGCCAGAAAACGGGAGATATTCCGGTGGCTGTGTGTCCATATGAGTTCAGCCAGTTGTCGTGGAGCAAAATTATGTGGGTGGCGAAAGAATATCTGGTGCAGCTTTGCCTCTTCAAACGAGTGAATCATTCCATAGGGGTGGCGGTGAAGATGAATATAAAGCGGATTGTCGAAATATTCCTCTGCCCGTTGCAAAACAGACAGATCAAGAGCGTAGGAGGGTGACTTGTCAACAAGGATTCTATCTCCAAGCCACTGCTGCATTTCCGCGTAAAACTCTTTTACCGGCATTCCACGCTCTTCCCGTTCAGCCATAAGAGCCTTTGCTGCGTCTCCGTCAATCCCGAGTATCTCCATTACTGCCCGAAGCGTTCCTTCAAGCCAGAAAGAGTCTCGTCCAGAGCAGACAGC
>JADFYT010000007.1 GCA_015232935.1 Desulfamplus sp. | reverse complement strand
TATTCATAAAATCAATGTCTGTAGCTGTTTTTGTGTCTGCAAGCACAAACTTTGAGTTAAAGACATTTAAGCCCTTGTTCTCCATGGCACCCATGTTAAAGTCGTTGACTGCCACAATCTGGTAAAGGTCAAGGTCATACTCTCTTCCAAAACGCTCCTCATCCCATTTCATAGATTTTTTGAGGGATTCCATTGCATGGGCACATTTGTCTTTGTTTTCATGCTCAACATATATATGAAGGGTTATTTTTCGTCCCGAGCATGTTATAAAATGATCTTCGATAAGCGAAAGGTCTCCTGCAACTAATGCAAAAAGATAGCACGGCTTTTTAAAGGGGTCATCCCATATTGCAAAATGCCTTCCATTCCCAAGATCGCCTTTTTCTACAAGATTGCCATTGGAGAGCAGAACCGGATATTTTTCCTTGTTAGCTGTTATGATGCACGAAAAATGTGTCATAACATCCGGCCTGTCAGGAAAGCAGGTTATGCGTCTAAAGCCTTCGGCTTCACACTGGGTACAAAATGTGCCGCCTGTTTTGTATTGCCCTTTCCCGCCAGATTTGTACAGCCCTTCCAGAGCTGTATTGTCATGGGGTTTGAGCCTGTTTTTTATTTCAAGGACAAACTCTTCAGGGACTCTTGGCAATCTGAAAAAATCCTTTCCTGTTTCATAGTCATTTGCACACAGCACAATGTCATTGGCAACTACCGAGACAAGATCAAGCATCTTGCAGTCCAGTACCAGAGGCGTCTCCTTATTTGCCACATCGCTATTTCGTCTTATTTTCATGGTCGATGTAACAAGGGTTTGCTCTTCTTCAAGGTCAAATTTGAGGTCAATCTTATCAATCAAGTATGCCGGCGGTTTGTAATCTTTCAGATATTTTGTCTTGTGTTTAGTGCACTTGTCTTTATCTGTCTGGCCGTTGTCCATCACGTTGGTCTCCTTTATTAACTGTTGAGTTTTTACCTGTTTTATGTCAGAAATAAATAAATGTACAGTTTTTCAGTATGACATACAAACAATCAATACGATGCTTGTCGTGCTTTTCAAGGTTTAAAGCGTCGGGTGGATTTTAAGGCTGATCAATATTTTGAGTGGTTTGCCACCCGATTGCCGAATTTTGAAAGAGCAGAAGTAGTATGCTGGTAAAGAATGCGAGGAAAGGGGAAAAATTTATGGATATTTTTGTCGGACGACAACCCATATTGAACAAAAACAAAAAAACATATGCGTATGAACTTCTGTTCAGGGACAGCCTTAAAAACTCTTTTCCAGGCATAGACGGCGATATCGGCACTTCACGGTTGCTTGCGAACACCTTTTTTTCAATGGGAACCGGTGAGATTACAGGAAATCATCCCGGCTTTATCAATTTTACACGGGAGTTGATTTTAAACAAAACTCCTCTTCTGTTCCCGAAAGAGAGTATTGTTATTGAAATCCTGGAAGATGTTGAACCTGATCAGTCTGTTGAAAATGCCATTAAGGAGTTCAGAAAAAAAGGATATAAAGTCGCTCTGGATGATTTTATTTTTGACAAAAAATATCTTAACCTTATCAAACTTGCCAACATTATAAAGTTTGATCTTATGGCAACTCCTCTGGATACTATTGCAGGCCTTGTAAAAACATTGAAAAGCAAATTCAATATAACTCTTCTGGCAGAGAAAGTAGAGACTCATGAAGAGTTCTCTCAAGCCGTAGATATGGGTTTTTCACTGTTTCAGGGGTACTTTTTTTCAAAACCCGAGGTTATATCAAAAACCGATATTCCTTCCAGCAAAATGGGCCTGCTTAATCTTATAGCTGAAACCGGAAAGAGCCAGATGAGTTTTGACAAGCTCTCCCAGATGATCAAAAATGATATCTCCATATCATATAAACTCATGAAATTTATCAACTCTCCCTATTTCAGAAGAGCCAATGAGATCAGTACGGTCAGGGATGCGGTTTCGTTTCTTGGTGAGGATACCATAAAGCAGTTTGTAAGGGTGCTTGCCGCGGCTGGATTGAGTGACAACAAACCAGAAGAGCTGATGCGAATCTCGATTGTAAGGGCAAGAATGTGTGAACTTATGGGCAAACTTATCAAGACCACGTTCACTGATGAAGAGCTTTTTACAATGGGACTCTTCTCAACCATTGATGCCATGCTTGATAAAAAAATGGCAACCATTCTTGAAGAGATATCTTTTTCCAGAAAGGTCAGCAATGGGCTGCTTGGCAATGATGCTGTTTTTAATGAGTTGCTATCTATTTGCATCTGTTTTGAAAAAGGACAATGGGATGCCTGCATGTTGCCGGAAGAGAAAAATAAGGACTTAGGGGAAAATTTACCCTCTTTTTACATGGATGCATTGAAAATGGCAGATAATTTTCTGAAAATTTAGGGTCTTTTCACGGCAAAGAACAGTAAAAAAATAGCTTGAATCGACCTGTCCACGCCCATAGGACGTGGTTTTCTAAAGACAAACAAATCAACTAAAAACAAAAAGGACGACAATATGTCTAACTTGTCAGATGTAACACTTTTCAGTGGCGGTCATAAAGGTGCGGAAGCGGAATTTGGAAAACTTGCCCAGCAGTTCGGTATCAATGAGGTTAATTTCACATTTGATGGACACACCATAGAGCGGGAAGTTGGTCTCAAGGTGCTTTCACAGGCAGAGCTTCAGAAGGGAGATATCAGCATGGATATAGTTTCTGCACGTATGGGCAGGAATTTTTCAAAAGTTGATACTATCCGTAAGGTTATTCAGTCCATTTTTCACATGGTAAACAGCGGGTATCAGGTATTTGTGGTGGGATGGATACTGCCGGATAATACTGTAAAAGGCGGAACAGGATGGGGCGTGGAGCTTGCAAAGCTGTTTAACCGGCCTGTTTTTGTTTATGAACAGGATCGCAATAAATGGTTTTCCTGGGTCAACAACGCCTGGGTAGAGGCAAACCCGATAATCAGCCATAAAACATTTGCGGGTACCGGTACTCGAAATCTCTCGGATGACGCAAAAAAAGCCATGAAAGCTCTGTTTGAAAGATCGTTTAGTCATAATTAGAATAATGTTCAGGCAGACAGATTAATGGAGCATCAAAATAGTTTGAGTACAGCCTTTTTGCATTTTATTCATGGTATTGGGCGTAGCTGCGATACGTCCCCGCGTCAATTAAAAATAAAAAGGTCACACTCAAACATTTTTTGATGCTCCATTGTTTTTATAAACCCCTTTATTTTTTTGGATTCAGACAAAATGCAGAACCTTCTGATAACCGGTGGATGCGGATTTATAGGATCAAATTTTATCCGTTATCTGTTAAAAGAGTCATCTTTTAAAGGCCGGATTGTTAATGTTGATAATCTTACATATGCCGGAAATCCGGAAAGCCTTGAAGATATTGAAAAAGAGTTCGGACAGGGACCAGAATCTGGCCGCAGATATGTTTTTGAGAAGGCTGATATCCGCAATATCAAGGATATGGAACGGATTTTCAGAGTCCATCAAATTGATTCAGTCTGCCATTTTGCGGCAGAATCTCACGTTGACAGATCAATCGCCTCTCCTGAAATCTTTATTGATACCAATATCAAGGGGACATTTAACCTGCTTGAGTGTGCTCGAAAGAAGAGTGTTTCCCAGACTGGAAGCGGATTTGCTCTGTTCCACCACATAAGCACAGATGAAGTTTACGGCTCTTTGGGTAAAAGCGGATATTTTACTGAAAATACGCCATACTCTCCAAACAGCCCCTATTCAGCTTCAAAAGCATCATCAGACCATCTTGTAAGGGCATACCACGAAACCTACGGGCTTCCTGTCACAATATCCAACTGCTCCAACAACTACGGCCCGTTTCAGTTTCCTGAAAAACTTATCCCGATTATGATTTTGAATGCAATTGAGGGAAAGGAGCTTCCTGTTTACGGCGACGGGAAAAATATCAGGGACTGGCTCTATGTAAGAGATCACTGCACGGCTGTATGGCTTATAATGCAAAGTGGAACAAAAGGCCGCACCTACAACATAGGCGGTGGATACGAACTTGAGAACAGGGCTATTGTTGACAGGATCTGCTCTATTATTGATGACGCAGGAAGAACTTTTCCTGATATATCTTCCTCAAAAGAGCTTGTCCGCTTTGTGAAGGATCGCCCGGGCCACGATTTCAGATATGCCATTGACTGCACAAGGCTAAAAGATGAGCTTGGGTGGCAGCCTGAAGAGTCTTTTGACACAGGTATAGAAAAAACGGTTGAGTGGTATTTTAATAATTTGAAATGGGTTGAAAGAATAAAGTCCGGTGAATATCTCAACTGGATAAAAAGCCACTACAGAATATAAGGAGTTCAAGTATTATGAAGGGAATAATTCTGGCAGGAGGGTCAGGTACAAGGCTTTATCCCATTACCAAAGCGGTGAGCAAACAGCTTGTGCCTGTTTATGACAAACCAATGATCTATTATCCGCTGTCTGTGCTTATGCTTGCCGGTATCAAGGATATAATGATTATTTCAACACCGGTTGATCTTCCTCGCTTCAGGGAGCTTTTTTATGATGGCTCGCAACTTGGGCTTAACTTCTCGTACATGGAGCAGCCAAACCCCGAGGGAATTGCACAGGCGTTTATCCTTGCAAAGGATTTTATTGGAGACGACAGCGTCACTCTGATACTTGGGGACAACATTTTCTATGGCAGCCGGATACAGCATGTGCTCAAAAATGCTGTATCAATGAAACAAGGTGGTCTGATATTCGGATACCCTGTAAAGGATCCTGAACGGTATGGCGTGGTGGAGTTTGACTCTTCTGGCAAGGTTCTCGGAATTGAGGAGAAGCCTCAAAAGCCCAAATCTGTTTACGCTGTTCCTGGTCTTTATATCTATGATAACAGGGTTGTTGATATTTCAGAAAATCTTAAGCCCTCTGCAAGGGGCGAGCTTGAAATAACAGATGTTAACAATATCTATTTAAGCCGGGGAGAACTCAATGTAGAGCTTCTTGGTCGTGGATTTGCGTGGCTTGATACCGGAACCCATGAAGCACTTCAGCAGGCATCCGCCTATGTTCAGGCTGTCCAGAACCGGCAGGGGCTCAAAATAGCCTGTATAGAAGAGATTTCGTACAGGCTTGGTTATATAACAGAGTCCCAGCTTGAATCGCTTGCCTCGGACATGCTTAAAAATGATTACGGTCAATACCTGATGAGGCTTATTCAGGATAAAAATGATTTGGGGGTTTTTTGAATGGGTACAAGTTTTTTCCAATTAACAGCGTTTGATGGATCACTCGCGGGTGCAAACCGGCATCTTGAGAAGAGCCATCTTGACAAGAGAGACTTTGACAAGACAAAAACCAGTGAAGCTCCCTCAATAGAAGAATCTCAAACAGAAGAGTCTCCAATACTTGATGGCGTATTGCTCGTTGAACCGGATGTTTTTGCTGATTCACGGGGATTTTTTCTTGAGACATGGCATCAGGATCGCTATCAAAGTGGTGGTATAGATGTGAATTTTGTCCAGGACAACCACTCCCGTTCAAGAAAAGGGGTTATCAGGGGTTTGCACTATCAGCTTGAACATCCCCAGGCAAAACTTGTGTATGCGGTAAGAGGTACAATTTTTGATGTGGCACTTGATATACGCACAGGCTCGCCGACCTTTGGAAAATGGACAGGTGCGATCTTGTCAGATGAAAACAGACGCCAGCTTTTCATACCGGCAGGCTTTGCACATGGCTTCGCGGTATTAAGTGATATGGCTGACGTGACCTATAAATGCTCTGATATCTATACCCCGGGAGATGAATACGGCATTATTTACAGTGATCCTGATCTTGATATTGACTGGCATCTGGATTATGAGGATGGCAACAAAGGCATGAAAGGATACTCTGGCTTGACACAAGCTATAGTTTCAAACAAGGATATCTGCTATCCTAAGTTGAGAGATATTCCGGATAACAGCCTTTTTATTTACCGTGAAAGAATATGAGCGAAACTCTTTTTTCATGTTTGATTGCGGCATGGGCATAAATGGTGAATATACCCATGCTTATGAACTAAGTTCCCCGTATTCAAGCAGCGGGGTATATTCAAGAGGATTTTTAGGAGGATTGCAACGCCCTTCCGGGCAGCAGGGTATTAAACCCGAGCTTCGCAATAAAATGCAAAAAGGCTGTATTTTAAAGCGTGTTGAAAATACTACTGATTGATCTTTCTGTTTGCCTCCCGAGAGAGCTCGCTTCCGGCAGGAGCCATTTCAGCCACCTTTTTCCAGATCTCTTTTGCTTTGCCAAACTGCCTGTTTTTCTCATACACCATAGCCAGGTCAGCGTACAAAATCACTACTGCTCCACTGTCCTCTTTTTCCTGTTCAATTTTCAGGGTGAGTAACTTAAAAGCAGATTGAAGCTGTGAGCCCTCAATATATGTTGTAGCAAGACCATGAACAGCATTTATGAAATCAGGTTGAGCCTCCAATGCCATCTTGAAGTACTTCATGGCAAGTGCAAGATCTCTTTTCCCAAGATATGCCCATCCCAAGTTTGACAAAGGGTAATGCGGCGTTGCGTACAGCAGATTATCCGATATCTCCTCAAAACAGGCAATTGCAAGATCCCATTTCTGCTGTTTGAGATACGCACTGCCAAGATTGTTTTTTGCGGGTATGTACTCCTTGTTGAGTTCAATGGCTTTCTTGAAATGCTCCTCAGCAAGATCAAATCGTTTTTTTGCCATATAGGTAAGGCCAAGGTCATTATGGAGATAAGGATCATGTGGTGTGATTTTTTCGACCTTGATGAATTCGTTCAATGCGGCAGTATAGTTTCCCTGTGCCATGTATGCCTCACCAAGCTCTTTTGTAGCCGCAGCCATTTTTGCCTGCTGGCTGTCAATTTTCGGGGCAGTGGTTTGTTTGGGAGCGGCACAAAAGCATAAAAACAACATTAAAAATATGGTTAAAAATATGGTAGTTGTTTTTCTTGAATTTTTCATGTTTTTTTGTCCAGATGAACTTTAAAAGCCGCTTTGAAGAGACTTTTATAATTAGCGTCATATTCAGCCGTGGCCGAACCCTGATTTGGCAGTAACAGAAATTGGTCAATCCATTTAGGCTACTGGAAGAATTGTTTTACAATGGTTGATCAACCCTTACGATTGCGATCTTCTTTTCAGTCAGATATCTGAATGCATCTTTTAACAGCATCGGTTTTTCAGTTATAAAAAACTCCTTGTATCTGATGTTGGCGTAAATCCCGTTAAGTGAGATTGTCTTATTGTTGGCGGGATTTACAAAAGCCGGATTTTCTGTTGTGGACGCTCTAATGGCCGACAGAAGCTTTCTGGTAACGTCCATCGGGGTTAAAAGCGGGGATATGATAACAATATCACCCAGTTCCATTTTTTTGAGGGCTTCCAGGGCGGAGCCGTAGATATCTCCAAAAATAACAAGTATGTCCGGCCTGTTGTCTCTGCTTATGAACCCCGGACTTACCTGTATCGTTATATTGCCAACAGAGACAGATATATCTTTTTCCGGCCTGTATTTGTAGCCTGTTATTTCAAGAAGCAACTTTACAGCCACCTTGTGATCACGGGGAACTGCAAGACTTATTGGAACATAGATCTCGTCTTGCGGCTCCATTATAGAAGGCACGGGTTGTATATTGGATTTCATGGATACTTGAGGTCTATTCAAGGGCGGACTGCCCGGGGATCGTCTGCCTGGATAGCTGTCCTCCGAAGGTTGCACGCTTAAAGAGGAGCTCAGTTCTCCAAATTCCACAATTTTTAGATTTTTCCAGAAAACTCTTATTGTATCTGCAAATTCGTTAAAAGCATTTTTTTTATGTACAAACAAGATTTTTGAACCGTCTTTAAAACTGACCAGAGGGTTTAACTCAACATCAACAACCAGATCATCTCCCTTTTCACGGGGAAAATAGTATTTGCCCCGTGTCACAAGCTGTCCATTGTTGAGCATGGCGAATTGCTTTAGTTGAGTTACAGGTATTTCAGAGGGAAGGCCTCCGTAGGTTTTCACAGAATAAAACCCTTTATCTGAGGAGATTTTTGATGCTGTGGCATAAGTCTTTTGCTCTGAGGAGGTTTTTGATGTTGTGGCATATGACTTTTGCTCTGCTGCAGTTGTATCTGAGCTTTCCTTTTGAATGGGTATAAAAGAAGAGGGCGTTTCCGGATTGGATTCAGTCTCTTTGCTGGATTCAGTCTCTTTTTTGAATTTGTTCGGTATTTGAGAGAGGGTTATAATAGGAAGATCCACTACTCCTGGCTGACTCTCCTTGAAATCATTTTTATCTGATTTCTTAAGGGGGATGGTTATGCACTGACCGGTTTTGATAGTATTGGTATCTTTTATGTCAGGATTGATTGCCTTGAAGATCCGGATAAAGAGACCAAAATCTTTTTTGGAAAGTTCTCCTTTGGATCTGAATATTTTGTAAACCCAGTCTCCACGCTTAACAATATAGGGTTCGCAAAGAATATAGTGTTCACCATACCTGAAGAGTGAATACCTCTTGTATGAAGTTTCAAGTATTGAGTGGGAAGAATCAGGAAGATATTGAGACGATTTTTTCTGATATCTCTCGTTATATGTTTCAGGTCGAACAGTAGGCAGGGTCTCCGGCTTGCTATTGTGAAGATCGTTGTAAACAGGTTTTGACTCTGAACCATAAAGTCTGGAAGGCTGCTTTTGATTATCTACTGAAGCCGGTTCCGATGCTAAGGTGTTGCTGATAAATAGATTTTCTGCTGTGAGCAAAAACAGGATTGTTAGTAAAAACAGTAGAATCGCTGTTCCTTTCTCTTTTAACATGGTATCAATTATCATTTTTTTCAAGTTTAAGTGCCTTTGCAATACTTCGTGATATATCATCTGCAAAGAGCTTGAAATCATCATCACTTAATGGAGATCCCTGAGCAGGAATTTTTTCCTTGTTTTCCGGCATTACAAGAATTGGTTCATTGATAAGATCCTGGCTGGATTGTATTTTGTATTCATGCGGAATGGCTTTCTGAAAATATTGATCTTGAAATCCTGAGAATTTAATGGCATGTGCCGTGGCATCCACTATTGCAATATCTTGATCTGTCACAATACCCTGTTCAACTGATTTTACAAGTCCGGCAAGAGACTCTCCTCCCTGAGTGCAGGCAATGTGTCCGTTTCGATTGGCCTCAAGGCTCCAGTCCATTATAGACTGTTCTGTTACCTGTGCAAAAAACACATTTTGTTTGCCTGAAATCTGGTTATAACGATTGACGATGGCTATTACCCTTGGCATGGAAACAGGGTTGCCGATCATGGCTGCCTGGGCAACACTTGGTTTTACTGTGACAGGCTTGAATACTCTCCTGGCTTTATCTGGCTCCAAGTAATATCTGAATACAGGGTCTGCGTGTTCTGACTGAACCCCTATAATTCTGGGCAGAAAATCTATAATACCCGCATCGTAAAATTTCAGAAAACCGTTCATAACAGCAGATATATTACCGGCATTGCCTATTGGCACAACAACTACCTTGTGCTGCATCTCATATTCAAAATCCTGGGCAATTTCGTAGGCGTATGACTCCTGTCCTAAAATTCGCCATGCATTTTTGGAGTTGAGCAGGGCAACCGGATACTCCTGCGAGAGTTTCTCCACGATTTTCATGCAATCGTCAAATACTCCCGGAATTTCAAAGACCCTGGCACCGCTTCCCAGGGGTTGGGACAGCTGTTGAGGCGTAACTTTTTTATATGGAAGCAGCACTGCGGACTTGATATCTGAAGATAGATAGGATGCGTACAGGGCTGCTGAAGCAGACGTGTCCCCGGTAGAGGCACATATGGCAATGATGTTGGAGGCAAGGCCGGTGTCTACAAGAAATTTGATATAGGAAAGAGCACTTGCCATCCCTCTGTCCTTAAATGACGCACTCGGATTCTGTCCATCGTTTTTGTAATAAAACCTGACTCCTGATCGTGCCTGTAGCCTGCTGTTCGCCTCAACAACCGGCGTATGTCCCTCTCCAAGATAGATGATTGAATTTAAGGGGATATTGGGGCCTATAAATTCATGATACCTGTATATGCCCTTCAGTGCGGGAATATTAAGCATTCTTCTGTAGTCAAAAATCCTCTGCCATGTTTTGCCTGGTATCTTTTTGAGGTTATCAAAATCACGGTTGTGTATTAGAAGAACCTGGCCACATTCAGGGCATACATACAGCAGCTCCTTTATGGGATAGGTAGATTCGCAACCAAGGCACTGATAAAAAAGATCTCCCTGGGGCTGTGGAACAATAAATGGCTGGATATCCTTAGGAAAATTATCTGGTTTCATGGAAGATAACCTTTAATAAGCAGGGCACTCATATAGCCCTTGGATGTATAGATGTATTTTTGCTGCCTGACGTGTAGAAATTATCTGTTACAGGCTTCCTGCAAAACTGGACTTACACCTCTTGATTGTATTGGATGAAAAGTGAGTTTTGCAAGATGTCTTATGATTTTCGTGAAATTTACCTGGTGATGTAGTACATACGAAAATTCAACGGTCTTGAAATTGTGAAAACCATTTAAAGCCCTTATTTATCAAGGGTGGTGCGTAACATGACTTACCTGCTCTCGTTTGTAATAACTTTCTGGCCGCCCATGTAAGGTATCAGTGCCTCTGGAACTTCCACTGAGCCGTCTGCTTGCTGATAATTCTCAAGAATGGCTGCGAAACATCTGCCTACAGCCAACCCCGAACCATTCAGGGTATGGGCAAACTCGCTCTTTTTTACCCCTTCGCGTCTGAATTTGATACCGGCTCTTCTGGCCTGGAAATCTGTGCAGTTACTGCATGATGATATTTCACGATATTTGTCCTGTCCCGGCATCCAGACTTCAATATCGTAGGTCTTTGAGGCTGAAAAGCCCATATCTCCTGTACACAGGGTAATGACCTGATAGGGCAGATGCAATCGTTCAAGAATTGTTTCAGCGGCGGCAAGCATGGATTCGAGTTCATCAAATGATGTTTCAGGGGTGGTGTATTTGACCATTTCAACTTTATTGAACTGGTGCTGTCTTATCAATCCACGGGTATCTTTTCCGTGAGAACCCGCCTCAGATCTGAAACAGGGAGTATAGGCTGTAAATCTTACTGGCAGATTTTTTTCAGGTATGATTTCATCTGCATATATGTTAGTCATCGGAACTTCCGATGTGGGAATCATAAAATAGTCCCATCCCTGAAGTTTAAAAAGATCTTCCTCAAATTTTGGCAACTGGCCTGTTCCGGTAAGGCTTTTGCGGTTTACCATAAATGGAGGAAGCACTTCTGTAAAACCATGTTCATTAACATGTGTGTTCAGCATGAAGTTGATCAAAGCCCGTTCAAGTTTTGCACCGCTTCCCATATATAACGGAAATCTGGCACCTGCTATTTTTGTTGCCCTGACAAAGTCCAGGATTCCAAGGGACTCTCCTATCTCCCAGTGCGGCTTGACTGGAAAGCTGAACTTTCTGGGTGTTCCAACCTGCTTTTCCAGCCGGTTATCGTTTTCATTGATGCCGGTCGGGACATCCTTGCCTGGTATATTTGGAAGGTTTATCATGAATTCATCAATGGCACTTTCGGTTTCAGCAAGGGTGATGTCAAGTTGCTTGATCTTTTCAGAAACAGCTCGCATTTCTACGATTCTGTCTTGGGCATCCTGTCCGGATTTTTTCATTGCTGCTATATCATCAGAAACGGTATTTCGCTGATGTCGAAGGGTTTCAATCTCCTGAAGGGTCTCGCGCCGTTTTTTTTCCCACTCAAGGAAGAGGTCAAAATCCGCTGTGGATCCACGTTTTTCCAGAGCTGTTCTTACCATATCCACATTTTCTCTAACATACTTGATTTCCAGCATTTTAATACCTGTCTGATTCCTGTACTAATAGTTAAAATTTTAATCCGGTCAATAATTTTCAAAAATTATCACGCAATTTTCAAACAGTCAACGATAATTGCTGATTGACAATTGTTTTATGCTGTATAATATTGCAAAAAACCTGTTTTTAAGTGGAGAATATAAAACTTATGAATGAGACAAAAAGCAGTAAAAAAAGTGTGCTTAGTGAGGTTATGGAAAAGCTTTCCATGCTTACTGAAGAAGAGAGAGCCGCAAAACAGAAAGCTGTTGAATCGAATTTTTTGACGTTTGCGAATTTTCTGGAGGCAGAACTTGTGTTGCTTTACATACAAAGAAACAGTGAGCTGCCAACTGAAAAAATTATCAGAACAAGTCTTGATGTAAGAAAAGGCATTGTTCTGCCTGCATATTCAGAATCAAGACATTCCATAACACTGCTACGCATAAACAATTATGATTCAGATATTATTAAAACTGAATCAGATGTTATGGAGCCCGATCCTGGCGTATGCAAAAAAATACCGCTGGATCAGATTGATGTTGCACTTATACCTGGCCTTGCGTTTGATGAAAAAGGAGGGCGAATTGGTTTTGGAGATGGTTTTTACAACAAGCTTATTGCAAAACTGCCCGAAACTACCCGTAAGATAGCAATTGCCTTTGAAGAGCAGATTGCGGATCATATCCAGATGGAATCGAGAAAATATAATCTGGATATAATTATAACAGACAAGAGAACTATCTATAAGATATAAACAGGTGTCTTTTGCGTTTCAGGTTTCGTAAGGGGGTGCAGCGTTGCTGTACCCCCTTTTTGTATGGCAACACATATCAAAGCATGTTTAATATCACCTCAAAATCAGTAAGGAAAAATCCCGCAAAATGGGGATACGGCTACACAAAGTGTAAACCTGCAAATGAGGCATGCTCAAAATAGTAGATTATGACTCATTTAGTGCGTATTAAGGTTTAAAGTGTCGGGTGGATTTTAGGCTATTCAATTTTTAGAGTAGTTTTTTACCCGACAGCTAAGCCTTGTAAGGAACATTAGTGGGGATTTAGCTCTTCATTGAACTTTTTGAGATTGCTTGCCCTGCCCATAGCAATGATTGTATCTCCTTCTTCTAAAAATGTTTCAAATGAAGGGTTGAAGATCATCTCGCCGTCCTTTTTCTTTATAGCAATTATAATTATATTATAATTTTTACGAATGCCGGAATCTTTGAGCATTACATTCAAGATCTTTGATTTAGGAGATATTGAGACCTCTTCAATCTGAATGGCTCTCTGTTTTCGGGACAGGGCTATGTCAAGGAAGTTGCTGACGCTTGGACGCAACAGCTTTAGTGCCATAGAGACTGCACCTACCTCATATGGTGATTCCACCCTGTTTGCTCCGGCCGCAAGAAGTTTGCTTTTCACGTTGTCGCTTCCAGCTCTTGCCATTATGTAGATACTTGGATTCAACTGGCGTACTGTAAGAACAAGAAACACATTGTCAGCATCTGTTGCAAGAACCGCAATCAGAGATCTGGCATTTTGTATCCCTGCCTTTATCAGAGTGGACTCACTTGAGGCATCTCCATGAATGTACAATATCTTGTCTTTTTCAAGAGCGGGCAGTAGAGCCTCATTTTTTTCCACTACAACCACCTCGGAATTCTGCTCCTTTATCTGGCTGCAAAGTGTTCGACCAATTCTTCCATATCCACACACAATATAGTGGTCTTTTAACATGCTGATGCTTTTATTCAATTTTCTTCTCCCAAGAATATTTCTCATTTCTCCTTCAACCACAAATTGAACCACCACACCGGCAAGATACATTACAAGACTCATGCCTGACACTATAAGAAAGATGGTAAATATGCGGCCATTGAAGCTAAGAGGGTGTACCTCACTGTATCCTACTGAACCAAGAGTCAGAACTGTCATGTAAATGGCATCCAGAAGATCCCACTTTTCAATGAACATGTATCCCAGAGTCCCTGCAAGCAGGATGAAAAGCGATGCTACAGTCGATATTATGAGTTGTTTAAGTTTGTCCATGGAAGTATTGTGTTATTTTTTATATTTTCCCGTTTGAAATGAGGTTTTCAAGCAGAAGATGGTAGTCAATTCCAGCTTGCAAAAAACCTTTCCGGCCATATTTCATATTTGCTTCAATAACGAAAAAATCTCCTTTTTTTTCAACAATATCAAGCCCCACATCATCCCATCCGCACTTGACAGCCGTGTAAAGAGCAAGTTCCAGAGCTTTTTTGGGAACCGGAGCAAACAATATCTCTCCTCCGCATGAAATATTTGCTCTAAAATCATTTGAATGAGATACACGCCAGTAGGCAAGAACGATCTCTTTCCCGATTATTACAACACGAATATCACGGTCATGGGGATAGTACTCCTGAATATACGCAGGGCATGTTGGTGATGAAAAGTCACGGATATGATTAGATCCTTGTCCATCTTTAAGTCCATGCCTGTATATTGACGCTGATATGTGTCCATCTGTGAGTGTCGATCTGTCCACGGGGGAGGTTGTTTTCGAGTCATCCCCAAGCGATCCTGATGGTGAATTATCCAGAGTTGAAAGATATCGCAGAAGGCTTGGTCTGTCATTTACAAGATAGACACCCCTGCCCATTGATGATCCTCTGGGTTTTTTGGCTATGAATGGAAATTGAAACGTATTTAGTATCTCCAGCTTTTGTTTGTGACCATAAAAGATTCTGGTATAAGGATGCGGTATCTTGAGCAAGGTGAACAGGGCAGTCTGCCTTATTTTATCCTGAACAAAATGGTATGTGTTGTAGCTTGGAAAAATTGATTTGCCCATAGTATGGAACAGGCAGGCATAAAAAGCGGTTGGGTAGTATATTTTATTTGCATTCCTGATAAGATCAGATTCATGTTCGGAATAGTCATTAAAATTGGGTTTGAAGCCAAGTGTCAGGACATTTTTGCAGCCCTTCAGACGTGAGCCAAGAGCTATTTTTGAAGATATATTCACTGGCTCTCCTGTCTCTGGGTGTCCGGTTGCTTGAGGCATATCTCTTTCGGGCAATCCATATGCTTGAGACAGAACTCTGTCGAGCAGTCCGTTTGGCACCAGTTTTTTTTTAAACAGTACTATTTTGGACAGATTTTTCATTCAACTAAACAGTTTGTTGATACCTTTCATGATTTCCGGAAATTTAAAAATTCCATTGATGCCGCAGTCCGCATATTGTTCTGCAAAGTTGATGTCTATAAAATCATTCTGCTGAGTTGAGATCAGAAATGGCAGATCGTCAATAGAGTAAAATTCTCTTACCTCTTTGGCAAAATCAAGTGCTGTCATATCCCTGGAAAACAGGTCGCTCACAATCAAATCTGGTTTCTCGGTGGAGATAGCTTCAAATGAATCCTCCGGACTATGGAAACCGGTGACTATATAACCGTTTTTAAAAAGCAGCTTGTCATAAATTTTTTGCACAGTATCAGATGAACTAATTACCATGGCTTTAAACCGGTTTTTCAGCTTGTTCTCCATATCAGCTTTAAACTCAATTTTCTTTGCGGTAGATTTAAGTCCCCTGTCTGCTAAAATATTGAGGTAATTATTCAGGGCTGATGGAGTCGCATTTTTTGCAAGATAGGTCGAAGCCATATCCACAAAAGTGTCTGATATCAAAAGATAGTTTATAATGTTTTCGGAATGCGAATCAATTATGGTGTGGACAATAGCCTGGCCCTGCTCCCTTCCTGTCTCGATCCTGTTTTTTATCTTTGCATAGACAGGGTCATTGTAGTTCTTGTTCAGAGCCTTTATCGCAGACATACGGACATGTATGGCATTTTTTTCAATAGCACCCATCATAAGTTCTGTAAAACTGAATTTGTCAAATGAGCACAAAGCCTCAAACGCCTCATATTCCAAAGATGGGTCCAGACTTTTTCTGTTAAGAAATGAATATATATCCGGCAGGATCTCTTCAGATGCCATATTTGATATGATTTTTAGAGTATTGACAATAAGGTCATGATCCTGGGATTTAAGATTGCCAATGAGTTCTTTCAATTGTTTCGAGTCTGAGTTGAAGTAGCCCGAACCCGAGTTGAAAAAATAATTGAATGCCTGAAAACGCTCTTTAATTGAAAGGGAGCCAAGTCTCTTTATGTCTATTTGTGGAGAATCAGAGGGTGAGCTTTCTTTTGTGTCAACGCTCTGGTCAGGTTGATTGTCTGTCAGGAAAATATCATCAACATCAAAGGCAGAGGAGGAATCAGGCACAATATCTGTTGCTGCATTCGCTATAAACGGCACGGTATCAGGCTCGCTGGTTATGTTTCCAGGCTCGCTGGTTATGTTTCCAGGCTCACTGGTTATGTCTTCAGGCTCATTGGTCATGTTGTCAGACTCGCTGGTAGCGTTTAAAACAGGCTGCTCAGAATCAAGGTCATTTATTGCTGTAATCGGTGGCGAAACAGGTTTGGGATCAATTTTATCGGATTTAGCTTGTTTTGTTTTGGACGCAACTTTAAACAGCTCAAGTGCGTCCATGATATCCTGATCGTTTTTTACTGTTTTTGAGGCATCAAACAGGATTTTATA
Organism: Desulfamplus sp.; assembly: GCA_015232935.1. Taxonomy (GTDB): domain Bacteria; phylum Desulfobacterota; class Desulfobacteria; order Desulfobacterales; family Desulfobacteraceae; genus Desulfamplus. The sequence continues at coordinate 10,475 of JADFYT010000007.1, read as the reverse complement.
AACTTGGGGGGATTTGAATTTTGAGAGGTTTTTGATAGCCTGCTCTTTTAAGCTTGCGTCATCATAGTAAATAAACTCCGCAATTGCAGGCACAAGTGATTCTATCTGCTCGCTTCCTATAGCGTTAATGGTTTCAAACAGGATTTCTCTGTCAGCACAGTTTGTCAAAATATATTTAAGCAGAGAAATTCCCTGCAATATTTTTTTTCTGTCTCTGATTTTGTAGAAAATTACAGCAAAGTCAAAATTAAGATGTGCTCTATCAGTTATAAGTTGAATCAATTTGTCATACAGTTCAGCCCTGAAAGATTTATAATATTTAACCTCCAGCCTGATAATAAAATCCAACAGTACGCATGCTATCTCGTCTGAAACCATTGCCAGCTCATTGAGAATAGCGGTTTTAGTCTCCTCGGATTCCAGGTGCAGATCAATAAGAAGATCTTTTGCTTTTCTGATGTCTGAATTCTTGACGCTCTCTTTGAAATAACTGATATAGTTCCCCACGTTATTGAACCTCTCTGTATATTATATTTTGTTGATAGCCTGACGAAAAATACCTGATTAATTCCGTTCAAGGTGCCTATCCTGTATGAATCTTGTTAAAGCCTGTCGGGTTATTGCTCTGCCAGTTCCAGGTATCCTGACACATTTTTTCAACAGTTCTGGTTGCTTTCCAGTCAAGCTCCTTTTGTGCTTTTGAAGGATCTGCGTAGCAAGCTGCAATATCACCGGCTCTTCTGGGCACTATTTTGAACGGAATTTCTCTGCCACATGCCTTTTCAAATGCTCTGACAAGTTCCATGACCGAATGGCCTCTGCCTGTACCAAGATTATAAGTTACAACTCCCGGATTTGTGAAGAGCTTTGGCAAGGCCTTAGTATGTCCGGAAGCCAGATCTGACACATGGATAAAGTCTCTGACTCCTGTACCATCCACGGTATTGTAGTCATTTCCGAAAACATTGAGGAACGGAAGCCTTCCAACTGCAACCTGTGCAATATATGGTAAAAGGTTGTTGGGAATACCAAGTGGATCCTCACCGATTTTCCCGCTTTTATGAGCACCAACAGGATTGAAATATCTTAATATAGATATATTCCATGACGGATCTGATACATGCAGGTCTTTGAGAATCTCCTCAATCATCAGTTTTGTACGACCGTAGGGGTTGGTGACGGATAGAGGAAAATCTTCCTTGATCGGCAGGGCATGCGGATCACCATATACAGTTGCTGATGAGCTGAATACAAGGTTTTTTACTCCATATTCTCTCATGACTTCAAGCAAAGCGAGAGTGCCGGTTATGTTGTTGCTGTAATATTCAAGAGGCATCTCAACCGATTCTCCCACAGCTTTGAGGCCAGCAAAATGGATAACCGCATCAATAGAGCAGTTACCGGTATTGTTTTGTTCCTCATTTTTTGGTTCAACATGATGATGCATTTCAGAGCGGGTTTTGAAAATCTTTGATAGCGCTGCTTTATCCCTTATATCTGCCTGATGAAATTCAATAGTTCTTCCTGTTATAGCCTCTACTCTTTGAAGTGCTTCTGATGAGCTGTTGGAAAGGTTATCCACAACAACAACATCCCATCCATCTTTTATAAGTTCCACACAGGTATGGCTGCCTATATAACCGGCACCTCCTGTAACAAGTATTTTCATATCGCATTCCATATTAAATGATTTGTATATAGCATAAATGGCGGGCGGATTCCATAATCCATAGTTCCCCGGACAGCTTCGATGCCCTGATGGATACAACCAGGACTGTTATATCATGAGGCTTTTTAATTGCAATAACCTTTTTATGAGGAATCTAACAAAGTAGAGTCGGGGTAATATGTCTATACGGGGTAATATGTTTATAATAGAGTCGGGCCAATGTCTTTACAAGTTTTATGAATCAGCAGACCCTCAGTGATTGACAGAGCTACAAGGGTGTTATATTAAGAATAATTTGTTTAACATAGCTTTTTATTATGGATTTTTTAAATAATTTTTTATTACGATTTTTTTAAATAACATTTTTAGAAGAGAGGATACCATGACTGAAATCATTAGTGTAAACGCCAGGGAAATTCTTGATTCACGGGGAAACCCTACTGTGGAAGTTGATCTGGTTCTTGCCTGTGGTGCAAAGGGCAGGGCGGCTGTGCCTTCAGGAGCATCGACAGGAACAAGAGAAGCTCTTGAACTAAGAGATAAAGCCCCCAATCGGTATGGCGGCAAAGGGGTTATGAATGCGGTTGCCAATGTCAATGAGGTGATCGCTCCTGAAATTATCGGATTTGACGCAATGGACCAGGCTGGCCTGGACAGAACCATGATTGACATTGATGGCACAGAAAATAAATCAAGACTTGGTGCAAATGCCATTCTCGGCGTATCAATGGCTGCCGCAAGGGCTGCTGCAAATGCTGCCGGAATCTCTTTGTTCCGTCATATCGGGGGAATAACAGCAAGGGTTCTTCCCATACCCATGATGAATGTTATAAACGGTGGTGCACATGCACCTAACAACCTTGATATCCAGGAGTTCATGATTGTCCCTTACGGTGCCACATCTGTGGTGGAAGCTATCCGGATGGGGGCTGAGACTTTTCATTCTTTAAGGGGGATTTTGAGCAAGGCGGGTCTTAATACCGCAGTTGGAGATGAGGGTGGTTTTGCCCCTGACCTTAAATCCAATGAAGAGGCTCTTGAGTTGATTGTCAATGCTATTGAATCAGCCGGATACCGGCCCGGCAAGGATATAGGCATTGCTCTGGATGCTGCGGCAAGTGAATTCTACAAGAATGGAAAATATATTTTTGCCTCGGAAGGCAGAGAGCTTTCAGCAGAAGAGCTTGTTGACTATTATGAGTCTCTTACCAACAAGTTTCCCTTATGTTCCATCGAAGATGGTCTTGCTGAACAGGACTGGACAAGCTGGCAAATGCTTACAAAACGTCTTGGACAGGAGATTCAGATTGTAGGCGATGATGTGTTTGTAACAAATCCTGATATTTTCAGAAAAGGGATCCTGGAAGGAATAGGTAATTCAATACTTGTCAAACTAAACCAGATAGGGACAGTTACCGAAACTCTCGATACAATTCTAATGGCAAAAACATCCGGATATACCACAGTGATTTCTCATCGATCCGGAGAAACAGAGGATGCTTTTATTGCTGATCTTGCTGTTGCCGTAAACAGCGGCCAGATCAAGACCGGTTCCATGTCAAGAAGCGACAGAGTGGCAAAATACAACCAGCTCATCAGAATTGAAGAGGAGCTTGGTGTAGGTGCTCTCTTTCCCGAAGAGATGTTTTTTTGAAAAAAATACGACATCCTTCATATCACATCAAAAGCAGCTTACACTTTTCTTGAGAAAATCTCCTGAAAATGAGAATGAGGCTAAACAGAGTGTAAAACGGCAAATGAAGCATGCCAAAAATACAACAATTGCTAAAAAAGTTAAGATAACAATTATTTGATGACAGGTTGCCTGATTGCTTAAGGATGCCATATTATAGATTTCCAGAAAAGTCTTTTGGTGAGATCAACCTTTTGCCAGTAGTCTCAGACAGCATTTCCACCAATTTAATTATCTGGAAAACTATAGTTACAAGTTGCCCTGACAATTGAGTTGTCAGGGCAACTTTTTTAAATCGCAAGCATGGTTGCTTACCATGAAAAGATAATCATGATTCTTATAATTTGGGATAACCACATAACAGTCATTAAGGTTTATTATTCATAAATTTCAATTCAGCTATAATTGCAGCAAAACTGCTTATGTTCAGATTTTACTGGAATTACAAAGATAGATGCGAGGAACAAATGGGGGATACAACCAAATATATTTTTGTGACAGGAGGCGTGCTCTCCTCTCTTGGCAAGGGGCTGGCGTCTGCTGCCATAGGCTTGCTCCTTGAAAGCAGAGGTCTTGGCGTGACGATACAGAAGCTTGATCCATATATCAATGTTGACCCGGGGACAATGAACCCGTTTCAGCATGGAGAGGTTTTTGTAACTGATGACGGTGCGGAGACAGATCTTGATCTTGGCCATTATGAGAGATTTACCACAGCCAAACTTGGAAAGAACAACAATTTTACAACAGGCAAAATTTACCACTCTGTAATTACAAAAGAGAGGCGTGGGGAATATCTCGGGGGGACGGTTCAGGTGATTCCGCACATTACCGACGAGATCAAAAAATGCATAACCCTGGTCTCTGACGGTGCTGATGTTGTTATTGTGGAGATCGGCGGAACTATCGGAGATATTGAATCTCTTCCATTTCTGGAAGCCATACGCCAGTTCAAGGCGGATGTGGGAAAGAACAACGTAATTTATATCCATCTCACCCTGGTTCCATATATCGGTACTGCCGGAGAGCTAAAGACAAAGCCGACCCAGCACAGCGTCAAGGAGCTCAGAAGTATCGGTATCCAGCCGGACATACTTCTTTGCCGTACTGACCGCTATCTATCCCCTGAAATCAAGGCCAAAATAGCCCTGTTCTGCAATATTGACAAGGATTCTGTCTTTACAGCCAAGGATGTTGACTGCATTTATGAAGTTCCGCTTGTTTATAATAAAGAGGGGCTTGGAGACAAAATACTGCAAAAACTCAATATATGGGCAAGGGCTCCACGCCTTGAAGAGTGGCGCGAGATGGTTGACAAGCTCCAGAACCCGAGACATTCAGTCACCATTGCCATTGTCGGGAAATATGTTGATCTTACAGAATCCTACAAAAGCCTTAATGAGGCACTCAGCCACGGAGGCATATCCAATGACACCAGAGTCAATCTAATGTTTGTAGATTCGAGCACCCTTAACCATGACAATTTAAAGGAAAAACTTTTTGGTTCTGATGGCATTCTTGTGCCAGGTGGTTTTGGTTCTCGTGGTGTTGAAGGCAAGATTCTTGCTGTCAGATACGCAAGGGAAAACAAGATTCCATTCTTTGGAATATGCCTTGGAATGCACATGGCAGTAATCGAGTTTGCAAGAAACATAGCTGGCATGGAAGATGCCAATGGTTCTGAATTTGATGATCATACTCCATACCCTGTTATATATCTTATGAAGGAGTGGTATGACGAACAGACAAAACAGATGGAAAAAAGAGACACCTCATCAGATAAAGGGGGTACCATGCGTCTTGGAGCGTATCCTTGCCGCCTTGCTCCTGATACAATTGCCATGACATCCTACAGAGAGGAGAATATCTCTGAAAGACACCGACACCGTTATGAGTTCAATAATGAATACAAGGAGAGGCTTGAAAAGGCGGGTCTGGTAATCAGCGGAACATCTCCTGATGGACAGTTGGTTGAGATTGTTGAATTAAGAGATCATCCCTGGTTTCTGGGTTGTCAGTTTCACCCCGAGTTTAAATCAAGACCCGCAAACCCCCATCCGCTTTTCAGGGAGTTTATAAAGGCGTGTCTTAAAAAATCAAGGCAGGTTTGATCTGTTCCTGTACGGACGCCCTCTTGCGTTGAGATGATCTGTTCGACATTTCTGTTTTATCCCAAAAAGCCATTGCATGAAAACAAAAACCCCTTTTTACAATAACCCGCAAATGATCATTGCAAAAAGGGGTTTTGAGCAGCAAAAGAGAGTTTTTTTAGTCCTCTTCTATAACAATAGCGTTTTCTTCACATACTTCTACACAGCTCTCACAGCCCATGCACTCTTCGGCGTTGACAGGAACTGATTTGCCATCTTCCATCTCAAAAACTTCAACCGGGCATACATCAACACACTCTTCACAACCTACACATTTTGACTCATCAACAATTGGATTAAAAGCCATCTTTTAAAGCCTCCTAAAAAATTAAAATAAACCTAAAAAAAATAATTAAAACAAACAAAGTCCGTTATAAAACTCTTTACAGAGAGTGCCTTTATAACAGGTAAAAGATCAAATCAAGCATTTTATTTTTTTACTCCCACCAGCATCACAGTCAAGCTCTGACCCGCAAACTGGAATAAGTCATAATCAGCGATATTCATATGCATATTGGAGTTGATCAAAGATTCCTCTTTGCTCAGCCCGCTAACCAGAGTGCCTTTACTCAGAGCTTCTTGAACCGCAATATGAAAATCCTTGTTCCATTGTATCTCGAATGTTTCACTCCATGCTCCTGCATGGGATGATTTTTTTTCTTTGTGCACTTTAAAATTATCAATGTCAAGCATCAATTTGATCTTTTCGATGACAGAGAGTAAAAAATCAATAACAGACCTGCTTGTTGTCACAAATAAATTGGGGGTTGAGTCATTAAAATGGGGCTGCTTTGCCATAAAAAGGTCAAGCCAGCAACGGAGTCTATGCTCTGTCATCAGTGAGCCTCTATCCTCTTTTGAATCTATACCTGATATCTCGTCTGGTTCATCATTATTTGTTTGACTCTCCATATCACCTTTTAGTTCAGCAAACAGATTTGCCTCAAGCCTCTCAATGGATGACAGTTGATGGTCAATGGACTCATTTTCAATGTCGGTCATCATGGCAAGTCTTAAAAACAGCAATGCACGGTTAACAGGAGATTCACAATTTCCAGTCGACTCACAATTTTCCTTTAAAGGATACTGGTTAACAGGTATTGAGCTATCTTTTATTGAGCTGTCTTTGGGGTTAGTGTGAAATTTCTCCAGGGAGTTATCTTTTTCTGCCATACGGATGCCTCTTGATATCTGGGATCTGATGGAGACAATATCAGTGTCACTTGTAAAAAAAGGAGTCTGTCTGAAAATGGACTGGAGATATCCTGATCTGGTGGTGGTTCCATGGTTTGCCTCTGCCCATGATCTCCATGATTTTACGGACGCAAGAAGTACGGAGAGTTCCTCCTTATCGAGTGTGACAGGCTCCACACAGCACTCCTTTTTCCAGAGTCGTTGAAACCATTCTGGCTCTGATGCCATCAGTTCATCGTCTGATTTAGTACTCAAATAGGAAAATGTCTCAAAAAAAGACAACACGCTCCTGGCATCATATTCAGTTATTGATGTAAATGGAAAAAATACAGGCTTCATATCTGATACCTTTTACCTTGAAAACTAATTTGGATTTTCATGATTAGGGGTGGCCATAAAAGAGCTATGGTCTTTTGTGCCTGCCCGGGAACTTCGATCATAGAGCTCTTGCGGCAAAGTTGCCTGTCTCCTTTTATGGGTTCATATTTTTTCATCATGAATTTCAACCCCCATTGATATAAGCTCCTCTCTTATTCTGTCAGATGACTCCCAGTCACTGTTTTTTCTTGCTTTCTTGCGTTCTTCAATGAGCTTTTGTACTTTCGGCAAAAGCAGGATATCGGTTGATTTGTCCTGATTAAAGTCAAAAACTTGCAGAACCTGATCTATCTCCCTGAAAAGATTGAGTACTGCTGTTGCATCATTATTGTCAAGGCACTGGTTGTCAATAAGGCGATTTAATGTTCTTACCGTTTTAAAAAGCAGTGCAAGAACATCTGTTATCTTGAAGTCATCATCCATTGCCTGGCCAAAGCCATGCTTCATGTCATAGATCAACTGATCTATTTCAGAGTGATCTAATTCAGAGTTGTCTATTGCGGAGCGATCTGTTTCAGAGTGGTCTATTGCGGTTTCAGAGTGATCTGCTGCAAAATGGATTATTTCAGAATTATTCGTCCGGGAAAGGCTGACCGGCTCTTGTAACTTTAAGAGCTGGACAATACATCTGTCTAACTTGTCAAGAGATCGTCTTGCATCTTGAAGAGCCTTTCTGGATAGAACCAGTGTTTTTCGATAATGGGCAGAAAGCAGCCAGAAACGAATCTCTCTTGGTGTCCATCCCATATCCATCAATTTGTGCAAGGTCAGATCCGCAAGTGTATCTGCTTTGGAAAAGTGTTCTGTCACAGGCAGACTCTCTTTACTCAAAGACCTGCATTCTATAGAAGAGCTTTCTGGTCTCTGGCACTCTGATGTTTCAGTGATACCGGTTTTTTCGGAAGATGCTTCAACACCAAGAAAACCGCCGTCATACTGAACCGAATCACAATGCATCCAGTACCTTGCCGGAGGCAGGCCGGTTGCGGCAAGTGATATTGCAACCTCATTCTCATGATGTGGAAAAAGCAGCTCTCTGCTTCCTGTGTGGATATCAAACTGCCCGCCAAGAGATGTGCTTGATATTGCTGAACATTGCAGATGCAGGGATGGGCGGACATTACCCCACCTTGTGTTGACGCACACACCTCTTTTCAGCTCGGACAGACGTGTCCTCTTTAGCAGGGTAAAATCCCTTGGGTGATCTTTTTCATAATCATCAAGATCAACAGTTGCCCCGACCCGAATCTTGTCAAGATCCACACCTGAAAGATCACCATATCCTGAAAGGGCTGAAAGATTAAAATAGAGAGAATTGAGTTTTTCATAGGCAAAACCCTTTTCCACAAGAGTCGAAGCAAGACGCACCATCGAATCTAAATGGTCGCTCACCTTTGGATATGCCTGAGCCTCTCTGATTTTAAGAAGATTCAGGTCATGTTTAAAAAGCTTGATGTATTTATCTGTAAATTCAGCAAGGCTTTCCTGTGCCTTTTCAGAGCCCTGTATGGTCTTGTCATCCATATCTGTAATGTTTACTACATGTGTCACTGAGAGCTTTCTGTACTCAAGGTATCGGCACAGAAGATCTGCACAGACAAATCGCCTGAAATGGCCAGGATCCAAAGGTTTGTACACCGTGGGTCCACATGTATAGATAGAGACTTTACCCTGGGCAAGAGGTTCAAATCTTACTATTTTTTTCTCTATGGTGTTGAACAGATTCAGTTTTATATTATCAGTTACCCTGAACAGGGATGTCGAAAGATAACGTTCGCCGCTGTCTGGCAGAATAACAACAATTGTGGGAACCGCATCGTCAAGATCTTCTTTTACTGAAGGAAATTCATTCAGACGACTCTGTATCCTTATTGCCTCTCTTATCGCAACTGCCATGGCAGCTCCGCTGCTCATCCCGACAAAAAGACCCTCCTCTCTTGCAAGAAGCCTTGCTGTCTCAAAAGCCTCGTCATCTTCGATATTGATCTTTTCATCAAGCAGCTTCTTGTCAAATATTTCAGGAAGGTAGGACTCTTTCATGTTTTTTAGTCCCTGTATCCCATGGCCGAGAAATGGTTCAACACAAATAATCTTGATATCAGGGTTGAATTCCTTTAGCCGTCTTGACAAGCCCATGAGAGTCCCGCTTGTGCCAAGTGTGGCAACGATGGCGGTCACCCTGCCTCTGGTCTGGTTCCATATCTCGACTGCTGTGGTGTTGTAATGTGCTTTCCAGTTGGCCTCATTATTATACTGATCTGTCAGAAAGTATTTGTCGGGGTTTTCCCGTGCAAGACGGTAACCCTCTTCAATCGCTCCGTCTGAACCCTTGTGGCCGGGGGTAAGAAGAATCTGTGCTCCTCTTGCTCTAAGAATGCTTTTTCTCTCTTCGCTTGCAGAAAAAGGCCATCAGGTCATTACTACAAGAGAGCCCGGAGCCACGCAAACAGGAAAAAAAATCCGCTCTATTCTTCTTGACCCTGAAAACAGCGACATCTCACCTGTTTGTGAACTTATGCTTTACGGAGCAGACCGTGCCCAGCACATCTCGGAGGTTATACTGCCGGCATTAAAGGAGAAAAAAACGGTTTTGTGTGACCGGTTTGCTGATGCAACTGCTGCATATCAGGGCTTTGCCCGAGGGCTTGACATGAAATTGATAGACAATATCCATGCAATGATTGCGGGTGGAATCAAGGATTCCATGATTAAAAACCCCATGACCCGGAACCAAGATGCAACTGTGCTCAAGCCGGATCTTACCATCCTGTTTGATCTTGATCCTGTGATCGGGCTTGAAAGGACATTCAGGGCTCTTGACAATGGAGAGAGATCCCCTCGGGAGAGTCGCTTCGAGCAAGAACATCTTGATTTTCACGACAAGGTACGAAAAGGATATCTTGCAATCGCACACAATGAAAAAGAGCGTTTCATTGTGGTGGATGCATCATTATCAAAAGAGAGCATATTAAATCAGATTGTCTCAAATACCAGATTTCTGCAATTGGCGACAGCCAGCCGCTCCTTCTGATTCGTTAATATTCAAAAAAAGAGATTCTAAAAGCCCAAGGTTTGACAAAGTTAACAGAAAAGCTGCAAATTTTATAACCAGGAATATAAACAATGAGTTACTCAATACTTGATTCCATCGGGAATACACCGCTGGTTGAAATAAAGCGTCTTAATCCGGCAAAGGGGGTCAGAATTCTTGCCAAGCTGGAATATCTTAACCCTGGGGGTTCAATAAAGGACAGAGCTGCCCTTTACATGATTGAAGATGGAGAAAAAAGTGGCAAGCTTACCAAAGATAAAATTGTTGTCGAGGCAACGAGCGGAAATACCGGTATCGGTCTTGCCATGATCTGTTCAGTCAAGGGCTACAAACTTCTTT
>JADFYT010000079.1 GCA_015232935.1 Desulfamplus sp. | reverse complement strand
TCCATCCCATTTTTTAAACGGCTGTAATAATTGTAACCGTTCACTATCAGGTGATACATCAACATGCAGATTATTACCGTCTTCTGCAGGCTCAACAAAACCGGAGTCATCAAATAAATATCCTTTCTCCGGAAGGGTAGGGGCAGCTGAAATTCTTTCGCTCTATAACACAAAGAAAAACGAGCTTGTTCAACTCACGCACTCACAATATACAATACATTCTCTGGACTGGATTTTTGAAAAACCAATATTCAAAAGTAATGATTTTGTAGATAACGCTGGTATTCCGCCAGCTACCGCCCGCAGATTAATCACTGTTTTCAAAGAGGATGGAATCCTTATAACTCTGAAGGAAGCCTCTGGAAGAAGTCCCGCTGTTTATGCCTTCAAGGAATTGCTTAACATTGCAGAGGGGCACAATGCTTTTTGATAATCACTTATTAAATTCTAACTGCATTGGTAATCATTTTGTTAAAATTATGATCATCAAACCTGTTTGGCTTGAAAAAATGATCATCAAAACAAAATTTGCAGGAGAAGCATAATGGCTAAAAGCAAAACTAAAGGTCCAAAGCAGCATAAGTTCAGGGATAAGCTTCTCCTTAATCAGTGGCTGATCAGCCTGTTTGGCATTGATCCACTACAAGAAGGCACAAAAAAACGCCCTTTTCACAAACTGGCAGAGCCCATTCGTGATCCTAAGCTGGAAGGCTTGGATAAAGACAATCTACATAACTTTTACCATGCACTGGTTAACAGCAGCCTGTTTTTGGATGACGTAACGGAACTGAGCAAAGCACAGTTGCTGGCGTATGAAGAGAATATTGTCCATCACACCCAGGCGATTAACTCCAGGCGTCATCGCCCGATTGTCTGGAAGTATTATCAGTGGCTTTCGCTCCTGTTTGTCGAAATCTATCTCGACTGTTATTTCAGCGACCGGGAATCTCTGCTCGCAGCCTTGAACGAGTATGTTGACCGCTTTAATAGCCGTTGGCCGGAATATGCTGAAATGGATTATTTCAATGAAGACGAGCTGAACAAGCTCTCTTTGCAGAATGCCACCGGTTCAGGCAAGACTCTATTGATGCATGTCAATTACCTGCAGTATAAGCACTACTCTAAAAAATACGGCAAAGAGAACGATCTCTCCCGGGTTGTTCTTATTTCACCGAATGAGCGATTGAGCGAACAGCATATTGCCGAGTTTTCCGAAAGTAACATTGGTGCATCCAATTTTTCAAAGGAAGGCCACAGTCTGTTCACGCAGGCTCAGGGGCTTTCCAGAGTGGATGTTCTGGAAATTACCAAGTTGGGCGACAAGGAAGGTCCGAACACGATTGCGACTCGCAGCCTTGGTGATCAGAATCTCCTGCTTGTGGATGAAGGGCATCGCGGCCTTTCAGGAAAAAATGCCAAAGCCGATGAAAACACATGGTTTAAAAACCGTGCCATGCTATGTGAAAAAGGCTTTACCTTCGAATACTCAGCAACCTTTGATCAGGCTGTTTCCGGCACGGGCCATGAAGACGATTATGCAAAGACGGTTGTTTTCGACTACTCATACCGCTGGTTTTATGAGGATGGCTTTGGCAAAGACTACCAGATTCTTAACCTGCCGGAATCCTTTGATGAGACCAAGGCTGTCTACTTAACCGCCTGTTTGCTTAAGTTTTATCAACAGCTTGATATCTATGAGGACAAGAGCCAGGCATTGCATCCTTTTAATATCGAGAAGCCTCTATGGGTATTTGTGGGGAGCACCGTAACCGGGGGCAAGCTTGGAAAGGATGAACAGATTGTTGCGACCGATGTTGCACAGATCATCGCATTTATTGCCGACTTCCTGTCGAGCAAAGATAAAGCCTGCAAGCGTATGGAGGAAATCCTGACCGGAAACGGACAGGATACCGGCCTGCTGGACAGTAACGGAGTTGATATTTTTGAAGGCTCATTTACATGGCTGGCCAAAACATTGAACGCAGGGCTTTCCTATGACGATCTCTACAAAAATATCCTGAAGTGCCTATTCAACACAAACACCGGCGGACATCTTTCCCTTGATCGCGTAAAAGGCGAATCCGGGGAAATTGCTCTGCGGGTCGGAACATCAGAAACGCCTTTCGGTCTGATTAACGTTGGTGATGCCAAAGCACTTGCAGATCACATTGAAGGGGTAGCCAAACAGGATGGTCTGTCACTGTCTGTTGAGGATAGCGATTTTTCCGAAGCGACCTTTGATTCCGTTAAGGATTCATCTTCTCCGGTCAACCTGCTTATTGGATCGAAGAAGTTTGTCGAAGGCTGGGACTGTTGGCGAGTCAGTACTCTTGGCTTGATGCATGTTGGTAAAAGCGAAGGTGCGCAGATTATTCAGCTCTTTGGACGTGGCGTGCGACTGAAAGGATATGACTGGAGTCTCAAACGAAGCGGACACAGCTATGCTCCGTCAATTCCTCAATATATTGAAGAGCTTGAGACACTGAATGTGTTCGGTGTGGAAGCCGATTTTATGGAGAAATTCCGCCAATTCCTTGCCGATGAAGGATTGCCCGGCAATGAGCGGCGGCGCGTATTCACCATACCGCTTAATGTTACTTATGACTTCGGCAAGAAGCTACAGATTATTCGACCAAAACGAAAGACGGATGATGGAAAAGAATATGACTTCAAGAAAGATGCTCCGGTCCCCAACCTGGGTCAGTTAACTGAGTATCTTCAGTTGCACCCGGTGGTCTCTGACTGGTATCCGCGTATTCAATCCATCCACTCGAAGAAGACTGCCGAGGCGGTCAAAAAAGATGATGTAAAATTGGCAGATAGGCATATCTCGCTACTGAACATGGATGAGTTGTATTTCGAACTCGAGCAGTTCAAACGCGAGAGAAGTTGGTATAACCTGAATATTGATAAAGCAGGTATCCAAAAGCTCCTCACGAATAAAACATGGTACACCCTCTTTCTTCCGACGGCCAGATTGGAACCGGGTGGGTTTGATGACATTTCGTTGCTACAGCAAGTGGCAGCTGAACTTCTCAAACGCTTTTGCGATCACTATTACAACTATTGTAAGCGGTCATTTATTGAGCCACGCCTTGAGCTAAGAGAACTCACTCCGGAAGATGACAATATCCCTCAGGAAGATTTTTATCAGCTCATTGTCGATGGCAGTGAAGAACAGGTAATCCTTGCCATTGAAAAGCTCAAAAAGGAATTGGAGGAAAACAAACAATCACTGCTTAAAGCAGGTGAACTCCAGGCATGTCGCTTCGGAATGCATCTTTTCCAACCGCTTTTCCATGTAAGAAAAAACGGGAAAATTACCATTCTGCCGGTAGCACTGAATGAAAGTGAATTTCAGTTTGTGACGGATCTAAAGGAATGGTCCGAAACCAATGCAGCGGAGCTTCAAAAGGACGGAGCAGAACTCTTTTTGCTCCGGAATCTTAGTCGCGGAAAAGGTGTTGGATTTTTTGAAGCGGGCAATTTCCATCCCGACTTTATTCTGTGGATGATTGCTGATGGCAAACAATATGTCACCTTCATTGAGCCGCACGGGCTTCTCCACGAAGGCCCCGCCAGCGATAAGGTGCAGTTTCACAAGCGCATCAAGGATATCGAAAGCCGCTTTGCTAACCCTGATGTGATTCTTAACAGTTTCATTCTGTCGTGGACAAAATATCCCCAGCTTCGTTGGGGAATCCCGCAGGATGAGATGGAAGCCAATCATGTTCTCTTCATGACAGATGATCGGGATGGGCACATAGACAAACTGTTTGATACGTTGAGGGGTGCTGCCCCAAGCTGATTGACAAGGCAGACGAACAGGACGGCACGCTCAAAAAACTGGAACAGGCAGAAACCACTGCCCGTAAAAGCCTGAATGACATCGAGAAGCTGGAAACTGATGCCGCCAATTCTCAATTCGGCTAAAATCGACGCCAAAAATACCGCAAAATGGCTAAAAACAAGGAACCCGACATGTCATCACATATTCTGAATCCACTTACATTCCCTTTGCACGGCACACGTCTTATTGAAGCAAGTGCAGGAACTGGAAAGACATATACCATTGCCGCCCTCTATTTAAGGCTGGTGCTTGGGCATGGCGGTCAAAACAGTTTTTCAAGACCCCTTGCACCCCCTGAAATCCTGGTTGTAACCTTTACCAATGCCGCAACCGAAGAGTTAAGGGATCGTATCAGAAAGAGATTGACACAGGCTGCTGACTTTTTCAGGCAACACGATACTGATAAAACAGAGGAAAATGGTATCAGGGATGATGTTAAAGCTGATGATATCAAGGCTGATATTAAAGCTGATGTTGATGAGTTTCTGACAAACCTGCGTGACGACTATTCACCACAGACCTGGGAGACAAATGCCCGCCTTCTGGATCAGGCCGCTCAATGGATGGACGAGGCAGCGATCCACACAATCCACTCCTGGTGTCAAAGAATGCTTCGCCAGCACGCATTTGACAGCGGCTCCCTGTTTGACCTTAAGCTTTCCGTGAATCAGGAAAAACTTTATGAAGAGGCCGCATGTGACTACTGGAGAAGCCAGTTCTACAACAGGTCAGTCGAGGAGATATCAGAACTAAAAAGCATGGTTTCAATCTCCACCCCTCAAAATCTTTTAAAAGAGGCAATGCCTTTTATCCACTCAAGACCGGAAAGTTCTTCCGGGTCTTCCGGCATGCTTTCTGTCTCTTTTGAAAAATACCCTGGCTCTTTTTCCAGGAGTCCCGATTTTTTTGAGAAACTTCCTGACCCGTTTGATGTTCTCAGGGAGCGTCGTGCATTAATTGAAGCTTCCCGTAGCGTCTGGGAATCTGACTTTGACAATGCAATAAATCTTGTTCAGGATGCCAGGGCAGACAAAACCCTTAACGGCAATAAATATCGTCAGACTTCCCTGGAAAAGTGGATTGAGGAGCTTGAATCATGGGTTAAATATAAAGGTGATCTGCCAGGTGCAAAGGTTATTGGCAAATTTTCCAGATCAGGACTTGAAGAGGGGCTTAATAATAAGAAAAACAAAACAGCCCCTGAACACAGGGCATTTGATTCTTTTGCCCTGCTTCTGGAAAAATTTGACCAGAATTACTGGTTTGCCTTTTCCCAAAAGAGCAAAGAGGGAAAAGAGGGTGAGACTTTTGCGAACTTTAAATTTCTGGTCTATTCCCACGCTGCCATGGATATAGCGGAGCGGGTAAACAGGGTAAAAGAGCGTCTTGCAATAATGGGCTTTGACGACATGATAACTCGTATGGACAAGGCTGTTGGCAGGAGAGCAAATCAGAGGCTTGCACAGGTTATAGCCAATCAGTATCCTGTTGCCATGATTGATGAATTTCAGGATACTGACTCGGTTCAGTATCGAATTTTCAGCAGAATCTACCTGACTCGGCCTGCCAAGGAATTTTCTGGCAGTGCAATGGCTGGCATGGATCTGGCTGAAAAGGAGTCATCTGGCATGGATCTGGCTGAAAAGGAGTCATCTGGCATGGAACTGGCTGGAAAGGAGTCATCTGGCAGGGGATTTTTTATGATCGGAGATCCCAAGCAGGCTATCTATGCTTTCCGCGGGGCAGATATTTACACATATCTTGCCGCACGCAGGGATTGTGAGAATAATCTTTATACCCTGGAGAAAAATTTTCGCTCTTCAACCGGAATGGTTGAAGCTGCCAACCGGATGTTTGGCTTTGCGTCTGATGAGGCAACTCACCCTTGCGGCCCTTTTCTTTTTAAAGACAAGATTCCATTTGAACCTGTTGCGGCTCAGGGAAGAGGTGAAGTTCTTGTTGTAAGGGAAGCAGAGCCGGAAAGTACAGAAACCCGATTTCAGGTTCACGAATCAAAAGATGTAATATCAGGTATAACACTTTGTCATCTCAATCAGAGCTATCCTCTTAATAAAACAGGCAATGACGGTTACATTGAACTGATGGCACAATCGTTTGCAGACAAGATTGTCCACCTTCTCAACCTTGGTGCACAAAATCCTCCGCAAGCCGGATTTGTTATAAACAACAGGAGTCGTGGCAAAGAGGATAATTTTGCCAAAGAGAGTGATATTGATAGAGATGCTTGTATGCCAGAAGGCAGGAAGGAGAAAATCGAGCACAGGATTTCATCTGAAATAAATGGCCTGCGTCCATCAGACATGGCTATTCTGGTACGTGATTTCCGTGAGGCAGACGCCATAAGATCTGCTCTTTCGATGCGTAACGTAAGAACCGTATATCTTTCAGATAATGATTCCGTGTTTGAAAGCAAGGAGGCATCTTCTCTGCTTTATATACTGCGAGCCTGTTCTGAACCCTCCAATGACGCATTTATAAGATCAGCTCTTGCATCTTCGATTGTTGCATTGCCGCTCACATTGCTTGATGAACTCAACCATGACGAGATTGCATGGGAAAGAGAGGTTGAAAGGTTCAGAGGGTATCTTTCCATGTGGCACAATCAAGGTGTTCTTCCAATGATAAGGGCATTTCTTTTTGATTTTGGCATCCCTTCACGCCTTCTGTCCCGGCCATACGGAGAACGGCAGTTGACAAATCTTCTCCATTTGTCGGAAATCCTGCAATCTGCCGCCTCAAGCCTGGATGGTGAACAGGCACTGATTCGCTGGTTTGCAAAAGAGCTTAAGGATCAGAGCGTATCCGAGGAAAGTGACGACAGGATTTTGCGTCTGGAAAGCGATGATGAACTTGTCAGGGTTGTGACCATTCACAAGTCCAAAGGGCTTGAGTATCCTTTGGTTTTTCTACCCTTTATCTGTACTTTTCGTGAAATTACAGGTCTTAACAAGGTGACTCGATATCACGATGACCAGGGAGAACTTCATGTTGTTGCCAATCCTGAGAAGGCTGATCTTGAGGCCGCGGACAGAGAGAGGCTTGCAGAGGATACGCGTATGCTCTATGTGGCTGTAACCCGTTCAATACACGCGTGCTGGATCGGTGTCGGGGTTATGGGCAGTGTTTCTGTCAAAGAAGGAGAAAAAAGCAAACTGCATCTTTCAGCACTGGGACATCTTCTTGCAGGAGGGAACCCGGGTGAAAATATGATTCCAGCTTCAGAGTTGCCTGAAAAGCTCAAGCAACTCAAAGGCGACTGTTCGCATATTGATATTGAAATCATGCCTTTAACCCTGGAGCGTAAACCTGAAATGTATGATCACAAGGAGAGTGAGCCTGAACCTGGATCGGCACGTCACTTTAATGGAAATATCCCGAGACACTGGTGGATTACAAGTTATTCAGCCATGCTTGCCGGTGCAAAAATGCCATCTGACAAAGTGACTTCTGAAGATAGATTGATTGTCAATAGCCCTGATTCCCCCGCACTTGATCAGTTGCAGGAATACGCATCCGAGGCTTGGGCATCACCTGAGATCAACCCCTCTGATCGCACTATTCACACTTTTCCACGCGGGCCCGAGCCTGGCACTTTTCTCCATGACCTTATGGAGTGGGCAGCCACAGAGGGATTTGACAGGCTCACATCAGAGAGGCACTATCTGTTGAGTAAAGTAAAAAGCCTGTGCACGCGACGAGGTCGGGATGACTGGGCGGAGTTTCTTGCACAGTGGCTTCACGCATTGATTCAGACACCTTTGCAATTATCATCTATCACTGAGAAAAATCATCCTCACTTGCCGTTATCCTCTATGACCGATAAGAATCATCCACATTTGCCGTTATCCTCCATGCCAGACATGCCGGATCTGCATGAGGCATCTGTTGATAGTGAACTGACTTCAAAAGCAGATACTGAAATAAACGCGAAATCAAGGACAATAACTCTTGCCGGACTCTCTTGTGAAGATTGTCAGGCAGAGATGGAGTTCATGTTCGCAACCCATAAGGTTGAAACAAGGGTTCTGGATCAGGCGATCCATAAGGCTGTTCTGCCTGGAATAGCACGTCCGCAACTTGAGCCAAACCGCCTCAATGGAATGCTCAAAGGCTTTATTGATCTTGTGTTCTGCCATGACGGGCAATATTTTGTAATGGATTACAAATCAAATTACCTTGGACAAAGACAAAAGGACTACAGCCAAAACGCAATGACAAAAGCCATGCTTGAGCATCGTTATGACTTGCAGTATGTCCTTTATACGCTGGCTCTTCACAGGCTTCTCAAATCGAGACTCGGAGACAGATATGACTATGACCGGGATGTGGGCGGTGTGATCTATCTTTTTCTGCGTGGTGTAAACTTAAGGGATATGACCAGTGAGGGTCATGGAGTCTATTTTGACAAACCGCCTTTTGAGTTGATTGATATGCTGGATAACTGTTTTGCAGGAAAAGGTGATTGTCATGTTTGTGGATGATGTTCTGAAACTTGTGGATTCCTGGAGTGAACGCGGATGGTTGAGGCCATTGGACAGGGCATTTGTACTATTTTTGAAAGACAAGGTTCCTGATGCCAACGGCCTTGTGCTGCTTGCAGGTGCACTTACAAGCCATCAACTTGGACGCGGCCATGTCTGCCTTGATCTTGAGGCTGCTCTTGCTGATCCTGACTCCACGCTGTCTTTGCCTCCAGAAGGAGAATCCGGAGAGGCAATGCCGGCAAAGCCATCTGATATACTTTCTGGTATTTCCGGTGTTTCTGGTACTTCCGGTCTCTCCGGCATTGATGGTATTCCAGGTGCTTCAGGGAGCATGATTTCAAATACCATGTCCGGGATTTCAGGAAGCATGACTTCAAACACCATGATTTCAAGGGCTGTGTGGGAAGAGTCTATTCTTGAATCTTCTGATCTTGTGGTTAAAGGACCCGGCAACACCCCGATGGTTCTTGATAACGGTCGGTTATATCTTCGCCGTTACTGGCAGTACACGGTTGATGTGGCAAATGATATCTCAAGGCGTCTTCAACTCTCTTTTCCTGTTCCTGACAATCTTGGCTCAAGGCTTGACGAGCTGTTTGTTCACCTTAGAAGCGAAAATGAACGAAACAAAACAGAGATTCACTGGCAGAGCGTGGCAACGGCTCTTGCTGCAAAAGGCGGATTTACCATCATATCAGGAGGGCCCGGCACCGGCAAAACCACCACAGTTGTCCAGATACTTGCTCTGCTTCAAAGCATGGCAGTGGAACAGGGGCAAAGCATGGCAGTGGAACAGGGGCAAAGCATGGCAGTGGAACAGGGGCAAAGCATGGCAATGGAGCGGGGGCAAAAACTTCGCATACATCTTGCCGCTCCAACCGGAAAAGCTGCCGCA
>JADFYT010000078.1 GCA_015232935.1 Desulfamplus sp. | reverse complement strand
AAGCGAACCAATCGCTTTACGCTGACCGATGCTACGCTGCCGCTACGTAACAGCCGGTAAGCTTGTCGTTATATTAAGCCTTGGGCAAGAGCCAATATTCCGCTCCGGCCCTGCCGGTTTACGTGAAGGTCTCTTGAGATAGCTGTAATTATCAAACTTTCATTTTTAGTTGTGCCCATCAGGGCATGGCCGTTATCTGGAGGTGATTATGGATACCTATTATATTGACGGCAAATTTGTTGATGATGCCGATGCAAAAATATCTGTGAAGGATATTATTGTACTCAGGGCGTTCGGCATATTTGATTATTTAATTACTTACAATAAACGTCCGTTTTACCTTCATGAACATATTGACCGTTTTGAAAAATCCGCGAAAAATATTGGCCTGAAATTAAATCATACCCATGATGAGATCTGCGATATTGTGGTTGAGACCATCAAAAGGAACCCTCACCATGGTGAGTCTGCCATAAGAATTGTCCACTCCGGAGGGATCTCGTCAGACAGCGTGACACCCGAGAACAATGGTGTTCTTATGGTGACAGCGGCACCCAGCATCCCGTATCCGGCCGCCTGTTATGAGGATGGAGCCTCGGTTGTCACTGTCGAGATGGAGAGATTCATGCCGGAGACCAAAAGTACAAGCTATCTGTGTGCGGTGCTGGCACAGCAAAAAGCAAAAGAGAGCGGTGCGATAGAGGCCGTCTATGTGGACAGGAGCGACAGGGTTCTTGAAGGCACCACAAGCAATATTTTCTGTTTCAGGGAAAATACCCTTATAACTCCGTATGATGCCATTCTCTGCGGTATCACAAGAGATGTTGTGCTAAAACTTGTAAAAGAGCATTATCCTGTCGAGATACGGCATATTAATATGTATCAGTTAATGCATATGGATGAGATATTCCTGACCTCTTCAAACAAGGAGGTTATGCCTGTAGTCAAGATCAACGGGTCGGCAGTTGGAACTTCTAAATGCCCGGATGCCGGAATCAGTAAAGGACCGGGCAGGCGGACACGGCATGTCATGCAGCTTTTCAGGGAATATACTGCAAAGTATGGCAAAGGAGCTGTTTAGTGACAATGAACAGTGCAAAAGGCAGCCTCATGCCGGTCAGCAGGCTTTTTGTCGATTTAAATGCCCTTGCCGGAAACCTCAAGGCATTAAAGGCACGGTGCTCCCAGGATGTCTTATTTATGGCCGTGGTAAAGGCAAATGCTTACGGACATGGTGCCGTTCCTGTAGCAAAAACAGCTTTGGCAAACGGGGCGTCATTTCTCGCTGTTGCCCGTATCCATGAGGCACTTGAGCTTCGTGAGGCGGGAATCAGCTCGCCTTTGCTTCTTTTCGGGGATGTTGACCCTACCCAGGCAGAGTGGCTCTCTTCTCAAGATGTCCGCGTATCCATAGGATCTCTTGATGTGGCAAGAGAAATTGCAGGTGCGGCTATTAGCTGTGGCCATACACTGAAAGCCCATATCAAGGTGGATACCGGAATGGGACGTTTAGGTGTTGTTATGCCTGATGGATCAGGTAGTGCGGATGAATCAGGCGGTGCTATAGACGAGATAACCCGAATAATATCCTTAAAGGGAATCCATGTGGAGGGGATCTATACCCATTTTGCCAATGCCGATGTTACGGATAAAAGCCATGCCAGATATCAGGTAGAGCGATTCAACAGGCTGCTTAACGCTCTTGAACAGCGTGGAATCAAACCTTCAATATGCCACGCTGCCAACAGTGCCGCCATTATGGAGATACCTCAAGGCCACTTCAACATGGTTCGTGCCGGAATTGCCATGTATGGGTTGTGGCCTTCGGATCAGGTAAGCAGAGAGATTATCTCCCTTGAGCCTGTCATGTCTGTTCTGTCAAGGATCATCCATCTCAAAGATGTCCCCTCAGGATTCGGGATCAGTTACGGCACTACCCATGTCACAAGCTCTCCAACCAGGATTGCAACCGTGCCCATAGGATATGCTGACGGTTACAGCAGGCTCTTGTCATCTAAAGGCCAGATGCTGGTCAGGGGAACAAGGTGCCCGGTTGTTGGTCGGGTCTGTATGGACTATACAATGATAGATGTTGGCCATGTGCATGATGTCGCTGTTGGCGATGATGTTGTTGTAATGGGAAAACAGGGTGACCAGCAGATTACTGCAGACGAGATAGCCCGACATATCAATACCATAAACTATGAGGTTGTATGCTCTTTTAACCGCAGAATGCCTCTGGTTGTAAATTTTAAAATTTGATTTTGATATTTATTTCTACTTTGTCAGGTTTCAAAAATTTATGCATGAAAAATAATAATTCAGGAATTGTGTAATGGGAAAAAAGAATCATTTGGAGTTGCTTTGTGATGCAGGAGAGATGTTTGCTCTGCTTTCAGGAGTCTCTGACACGGAAAAGATATTGCAAAGGTGCGTGCTTCTTGTGGCAAGGCATCTTGATGCTGAGGTCTGCTCAATATATCTTCTTGACAGCCGCCGAAGAGAGCTTGTGCTCAGGGCTACAAAAGGACTTAACCCTGAATCTGTGGGAGTTGTTAAAATGAGGGTAGGGGAGGGGCTTGTTGGCAAAGCCATGGACACCATGGAGATGATTTTAGAAGATCACGCAAGCCTCAATCCTGATTTTAAATATTTTCCTGGAGCAAATGAAGAGCCCTTTGAGTGTTTTCTTGCCATTCCCATATTGAGAGGTTGGCAGGGGATCGGGGTTATGGTTGTCCAGAGGCTCGCCAACCACAGCTTTTCAGGTGAAGAGGCAATGGTATTGAGATCCATTGCCTCCCAGCTCGCGGTTATTATTGAAAACGCACGGGTTCTTTTGAGTCTCAAGGAGAGCGAATCAGCAAAGGATGGTTCAGCAGGAAAGATCAAGCATGTTAAAGAGCCCGTGGATCTGCCAAGGATTCTTCCCGCACGGATTGCCTCACGGGGAATTGCCGTAGGCCGTGCTATGATAGCAGGCAATAATCCGGTACTTGAGATGCTCAGAGGCAATCATCAGGTCAAGGATGACAGTCCGCCCGGAATCCGGGATCATGGTGTGCATGGAGTCAGCGACAACAGCTTGCAGGGTCTCAACGATCAGGACAAAGACAACAGATCACAGGCTGTCAATAATCTGGAGAAAGAGTACAGGTTGAATCAGATCAATGCTCTGGAAATGGCCATTGAGCGAACAGCATCCCAGATTGAATCTCTTGAGAAGGATGTCTCTCGACGTCTGCCGGAAGCTGTGAGCCTTATTTTCGGTGCCCACATAATGATACTCAACGACAAGGGCTTTTCCGTTAAAATGAAGGAGATGACCCGTAATGGCGGCTCCGCTCTTTCAGCCGTGGTTACGGTTGCCAGAAAATATATGGATCTCTTTGGCTCAAGCGATAACGAGTATCTTCAGGCAAAGGTCGCTGATGTTGAAGATATTGCCATCCGCCTGATCGAGAATCTTCATAAAGGTGACATAGGCGGGATCACAAGCCATGAGAACAGAATACTGATTGCCCGTGATCTTCTTCCTTCACAGGCTGTAAGGTTTGCAATGAAAGGGGCAGCCGGATTTATTCTTGCGGGAGGCGGAGGTATCGCTTCACATGCCGCCATTCTTGCCCGCTCGCTTGGTATTCCCATGCTCATTACAGATGATCTGGCAATTTTGTCAATGCAGGGTGAGCCGACCGTAGTGATAGATGCCGAAGTCGGCAATATCTATTTCAATCCTGACCCGAAAATTGAAGAGCAGTTCCATCAGCGTATAGTTTCGGAAAAAGTTCTGGACAATATCCCTGAAATTCAGACTCTGAGTGCTGATGGTGTTCCTGTTTCTCTTATGGTCAATATAAATCTTCTGAGTGAACTGGATTCGGCAATCCGTCTCAATGCTCCTGGGGTAGGGCTTTATCGGTCAGAATTTCCATTTCTGGTACGAAACAATTTTCCTTCTGAAGCTGAACAGATAAGGGTTTATGATATTCTGTTTTCCAGAATGGCAGGCAAAGAGGTTACTGTAAGAACTCTGGATGTCGGTGGAGACAAGATGCTGAGTTATTTTGAGAATGCCGGTGAGGCAAATCCCGAGCTCGGGCTTCGTTCAATCCGGTTTGCTTTCAGGCATCCTGAAATTATGGAGCAGCAGATCAGGGCAATTCTTGTTGCATCGGCTGACGCAGAGCCTGACACAAATCTTAGAATCATGTTTCCCATGATCTCCTCCCTGGATGATTTTCGCAAGGCCAGAGATATGGTTGCAAGCTGTTATGAAAAATTGAAAGCATCTTGTGAAAGATCAAACTCGTCAGAGGCTGGCCAGGATAGTATTCCAAAAAACAAAACAGTAGTGAAAATGCCGCAGACAGGCATGATGATTGAGCTGCCTTCTGTTGTTGAGATCATTGACGCTCTTGCTGCCGAGGCAGACTTTTTTTCAATCGGCACCAATGATTTTGTCCAGTACATGCTTGCGGCAGACCGGACAAATGATCGTATCGCAGAATATTATGCCCCTCATCATCCAGGAGTTTTAAGGGCGTTGAACAGGGTCGCCAAGGCTGTTATAGCTGCCGGAAAAGATATTTCAGTGTGTGGGGAAATGGCCAGGGAGTCTCAATTTATCCCCTTTTTTCTTGGTATTGGCATCAGAAAACTGAGCGTCAATCAACACTTTTTGTTTACCGCACAAAAATGCATCAACAGATGGTCAATTCCTGATGCCCAAAAATATGCACAATCTCTTCTTGCACAGGACAGCGTAAAAGGGGTTGAGAGGTTGATGGAGATCAGTAGTGATTGAGATGTAATCATTAATTATCGAGAGACAGAGATTTGAAATATTTTTCATTGTTCTGTCTTTTACTCATAATGAGTCCACATGCGAACAACTTTAATGATTTGTTCATCATTCAGGATTTGGTAAACAATTCTATGCTGAATATTTAACCTTCTTCAATATGTGCCGGATAAATCACCTCGCAGTTTTTCATAGGGTGGTGGCGTTTGATATGGGTTATGTTTCAACAGCTCAATAATTTCTTCAGCTTTTGATTTTAAACCAGATTTTGATAATTTTTTTGCATCCTTTTGAGCTTGTTTTGTAAAAACAACCTTCCACATCACCAGTCAGGATACTCATCACAATCATCTATTGGAGTTGCAAGGCCATCCCTGATAGACTCACGCATTCCCGGAATATTTAACAGAAATATAGTCTCTTGAATTGATCTCCAGTCTTCTTCAGAAATAAGAACAGCATTGCCTTTCTTGCCAGTGATAATAATAGGCTCATGAGAGGATGACATATTGTCAATAAGACTATAAAGGTTGGAACGTGCTTCTGCTACTGATAATGTTGTCATCTATACCTCCTTGATTTTTATCATTCAACATAAGACCTTATCATTATTGAGAATAAATCCTGACTGTATTTGTACTCTTTGTTCTTTGACGGAAACTTCTTGTCAAACAACTCCACATCTTCCATATCGACTTCATATGAATCGCTTGACTTGAATTTCCATTTATGATCATCAAATATTCCCTTTTTCAGTTCCAAAACAAGCAATCCGGATGGATATTTCCCGTCCATTGTGCTTATATTGAAATCTTTTCCTGTTTTAAATCCATGCTTGCAATAATTATGTGGATCACCCAGTATGATAATGGCAGGATACCCTTTTTCTATAACAATATCTTTTGTGCGGTCTATCAACATGCTTCCTATCCCAAGCCGCTGATATTCTGGATGAACACAAAAAGGGCCAAATGTCGCTGTTTCTATCCTTTCGGCTTCTTCATTTTCAACATATGATTTGGTGTACATTATACTGCCGACAATATGCCCGTCAGTTTCTGCAACAAAATCAAGATCTTTTATAAAATCCAGACTGCTTCTGAGTTTGTGTGCCGTATAGTGCTCATCGCATCCAGGCCTGTACAAATTCCAGAAAGCCTCTCTTGTCAGCTCTTCAACTTTGATAAAATCGGTTTCTTCTTCAGGTCTTATAACTATGTTCATTGTTTGTTCTTCCTTGCATTATTACGAGCATGGTGTTTTGGTCTGAATTTTCTTCCATTACAGAATCTTGTCTTTCAATTGATAATTTGGCCGATTCTGTTCCAGCGTATCTCAGAGTTTTCTTTATAGATTGAAGCTCATTTTTTCTGACAAATGCTTGCAAGGAAGCACTCGCGTTCTGGTGGTCACTGCAACTTTTGCCTTGTCCTTCAAATCGAACTCTTTTTTGTACAGATCCGGCAGATCTGCGTTGGATGCACAGATGTTACCCCAGCTCGTGGATCTGAATTGCAGCATCTGTTTTGATGTTTTTGACATCCTCAATAATCTGGCGGTGGTGAGTAAAGAGAATCACCTGGTTCTTTCTTGACAGATCACTTAGCACATTAAGGGTTGCTCTTGAGCGGTCATCATCAAAGTTGATAAGGATATCATCCACTATAAACGGCATTGGCTCCCTGGTTTGAAGACGCCATTCAATAGTTGCTATACGCAAGGCAAGGTAGAGCTGGTCCCGGGTTCCGGAACTCATCTTGTCCACTGTAAGACGAATTCCGTCAGGTCTTGTTCCTACAAGAACAGGTTCACCCTTGTCATCCACATCAGTACGCAGGCTCACAAACGAGCCAAGAGTCAGGTTGCTGAAATAACCTGATGCGATTTTCAGGACCGGATCCTGGTGCTCTTCCCTGTAGCGTTCGATCTCCCGCTGCAATATTCTGGAGGCAATCCTGATCTGTGCATACCTTGATGCAAGCCTCCGTATCCTGGCAAGTTCCTGTTCCATCCTGTCTGCAATTTCAGCAGCTCCGGCACTGCCATCCATTGCCGAGAGCTTGTTTTTCTCCTCACCGATTATCTGGGATATCCTGTTGATTTCAGGGTTTATTCTGCCATCAATATCCTTGCGTAAGGATTCTGTTCTGCCGGGCAGTTCATCAGCATTGAGTTCTGATGCCTGCTCTGAAAGCTCCTCGATTGTTGCTCCTGCCCCTATTTTGGCAAGTGTCGCCTCACTGCTGGAAATCCTCTCTTGCAGCCTCTGGTATTCTGTGAATCTTGCTATTACCGCTGTCAAATCCTCTGGATTTTTGCATCTGGCTATCCTCAGAAGTTCATTCATCTGCCCGTTTGCACTGTTTAAGGTCTGCCTGGCCACAGAGACATCTTTTTGTATCGATTCAAGCTCTTCAGAGAGCTTGTCATGCAGGGCACTATCTTTTTGTGCGTTGCCAAGCATATGCCTCAATTGCAAAATGGCCTGCTCCAGAGGCAGATTGAGCATCTCGGGAGCCACCTTGTCAAGCAGGCTTTTGAATTCTGCCTCAAGTTTCTCTGCATCCCTGTCAATACCTGCAATTCTTTTTTTAAGATCGTCCGCCTCTTTGAGTTTGTCAAAACAGCTTTTTAAGGTCTCGATAAGGTCAAGAGCCTCAAAGGTGGAAACCTCGTCTTTAAGTCCCAGTCCTGAAACCGCTTTTTTCCACTGCTCCTGCCACTTGAGCAGAGCATCCCTGGCATCTTCAAGCTCTTCTTCTGCCCGCTGAAATGCTTTTTTGGCATTTTGCTCTCTCTCTTTTAATTTTTCTGACTCTTTTTTTTGATCGGCAATCCTCTCTGTTATGCTCTGTGCTGTAATCAGCAGAGGCCCAAGCTCCTCGCTTCCAAGAGGTTTGTGCTCTCCCAGAAGATCAAGCTCCTTTTCTATGGCCTGCCTGAGCTCTTTTCTTCTTTTTGCGTCAAGTTCGATATCCTGCTCTTTTTTAAATATATCGCCCACTTTAAAACGCAGTTTATCCATCTGGGAAAGCCAGGAACTCATCTCTTTAGGGGAGAGGGGTGTAATTCCAACAGGTTCCCATACCCGCAGCCACGACTGGTCGAGCTTCTGTTCCTTGAGATCAAACATGTTTTTGCCCTTGCCATTTTCTGCAAGAGCGTCCTGCAATGTCTCTGCCCTGGCACGAAAAGATGCTGCATGGGCTACCCTGTCAGCCTCCCTGCGAAGCCTGTCCGCAATAATATCGGCCTCCTGCACATAATCCTCATAGGCATCATGGAGCGGTTTTCCAGAATCATAGTTTTTGCTTTCCCGAGCCACATCCTGCTTGTCAATCCACTGTCGCCGCAAAAGCTGCCAGCCCTGTTGCCGTTTTTCACGGGTATGATCCAGATCCTCCTCTGAAGGAACTTCGCCTGCGTACTCTGCCTTTTTAATCTCGGCCAGCACGGTTTTTAACTCTTTTTCTATATTTTTGCGATCCTTTTCAAGTTCACGCCTCTCATCAGAGAGGGTGCTGTAATCCCTGTCAAACTGCTGCACGGTTTCAGCAAGCGGCAGGGCAATTTCCATAAGGCCTGGCAGATCTCCTGACCATAGCCCGATCCTTTTGAGCTCTGAAAGGCACGTTTTTTTGTTAAGCTCGACCGCACCTCTGTTATTTTCTATATGCTGGTCAATATCCCCGATTTTTTGTGCAAGCCTGAGTGCCTGGAGAAGATTTTTGGGATCCTTTGTCTGCGGCATTGTCTCCAGGCTTTTCTCTATATCCCTGATCTCGTGATCTGCTGACCTGATCTGCTTTTGTGCAAGTTCGATCTGCTGGTTTATCGCCTCATGTTTGGGGCTTAACTGCTGCATGAGCCTTGCCCTGGCAAGCATTGGCCGCAGAGTCTCGACATCGTCAAGTGTCAGGTCTGGCCGAATCTGATCAAGAAGGGCTCCAGCATCTCTTTTCAGGCTGATTCTCATGCCGTTTCTTTCCGGCCGGTCTTTTTGCCCCTTGCGGTATTCGCCAAGACGCTGATGAAAATCATCAACCATCTGTGCATGGTTCAAAAGCTCCTTGTTGAATGATATCGCTTTGATCTTCTCTTCAAGTTTAAGCTGTTGGTCAGTGTCCCGTTTGAGGTTCAGCATGGCCTCGGCTGTTTTATAGCTGCATTTCTGGTGTTTTTGCGAAAAATCGGGCGGAAGCAGGACAACCTCTCCCAAGGCAAGCAGCCGGGACTTCCAGGAATTCAGGGATGCAAGCTCGGGAATTGCCCTCTCTAACCGCTCAATACGATACAAATCCTTATTCTTCCTGTCTCGTTCTTTTTCCAGTCCGGCTCTTTGGGCCTCGGCATTTTCTACGGCTTTTTGATGCTCTTTCCACTCCCTGGACGAGAGGCTTGCTGCCTTGACCTCTTTTTGCAGCTCCTTGAATCTCTTGATGGCCTTGTTTATCAGGGGCAACTGACCCGACGGCTTGAAAAGATCC
>JADFYT010000077.1 GCA_015232935.1 Desulfamplus sp. | reverse complement strand
CATTTGGTGCGCTGGTTCTTGTTCCACTTCTTACCGGACTTAACCCGAACGTAGCTCTTTTTACAGCAGGAGCCGGAACCCTTATCTTTCAGGTAATCACAAAAGGCAAGGTTCCCATTTTTCTTGCATCCTCCTTTGCGTTTCTGCCTCCCATAATGTACGGGGTAAAAACCTGGGGTATCCCCGCCACAATGTGCGGACTCTGTTCTGCCGGTGTTGTTTATGTACTGCTAAGCATGCTTATCAGATGGCAGGGCAGCGATGTAATCAAAAAAGTGCTTCCACCTGTGGTTACAGGACCTGTAATAATGGTGATCGGGCTTATCCTTTCACCGGTTGCGGTTCATATGGCAATGGGCAAGACAGGAGATGGTGCCATGGTTCTGTTTCCGCAAAAAACAGCACTGATTATCTCTCTTGCAGCTCTTGCAGCAACAGTTCTTGCCTCCATTCTTGGTAAAGGAATCATAAAACTGATCCCTATTTTCTGCGGCATTGTGACAGGATATATTCTCTCTCTTGTTTTTGGCATTGTTGATTTTTCAGCTATCGCAAAGGCGTCCTGGTTTACAGTGCCCGACTTTGTTCTGCCGGAGTGGAACGCACAGGCTATCTTTTATATTCTTCCCATTGCAATTGCCCCTGCCATCGAGCATGTTGGTGACGTGCTTGCCATAGGTGGTGTCACAGGCAAGGATTATGTAAAAGATCCGGGACTCAAAAATACCCTTTTAGGAGACGGAATTGCAACTTCCTTTGCGTCATTTTTAGGCGGGCCGCCCAACACCACCTATTCGGAAGTAACAGGAGCGGTGGCACTTACCCGCGTCTTTAATCCGGCTATCATGACATGGGCTGCAATTGCAGCTATCCTGCTCGCGTTTGTAGGGAAACTTGGAGCATTTCTCCAGACTATCCCGACTCCTGTAATGGGCGGCATCATGTTGCTGCTGTTTGGTGCAATAATGGTCATTGGCCTTAACACACTTGTAAGGTCAGGAGAAGATCTTACCAGACCCAGAAACCTTACCATTGTCGCTTTGATCCTGGTCTTTGGTATTGGCGGAATGAGCTTTTCAGCAGGTGATTTTACACTTCAGGGAATCGGCCTTGCGGGTATTCTTGGCGTAGTTATGAATCTGGTGCTCCCAAAAGATCGGGATGAGAAGGCAGCATGATTTACAAACCATATCGTTTAACCACAAGCTCTCTTTAGAACACTTTTTTATATGAAACTGCAAGGTCAGAGCGGCATGTCTGGCCTTACAGTTTCATAATTAGTTGTAACACAATGTATTCAAGATTTTTTTTGAGAGAACCTTGCAGTTGCCTTCTGCCTTGACAGATGGTCAGCAGTCACAAGCTTGCAGTTGCCTTCTGCCTTAACAGATGGTCAGCAATAACAAGCCAGACCATTGCCCTGCATACAGGGTTGATCCTTGGAATAGCACAGATATCATGTCTGCCTTGAGTTGAAACCGGGCATGGATTTCCATTGATGTCAACGGTCATCTGTTCTTTGAGAATAGAGGGTATGGGTTTTATGTGAACTCTGGCAACGATGTCATCACCATTTGAGATTCCGGCAAGGATTCCGCCGCTGTTATTTGTTTCAAATCCGGTAATAATATCATCGCTGTTGCTGGTTATAGAGACACCAACAATATCGCAGATCTTGTCAAATTCAGGTTTTGACGGAATTATCTGATCATTATTTTCAAAGCCGGTCATTTGGGACGTTTTACACCCTGCCCCTATCTCCACAGCTTTTACAGCCCCGATACTCATAAGAGCCTTGGCAAGATCAGCGTCCAGTTTATCAAATACAGGCTCTCCAAGTCCGGCAGGAACATTGCGTGCCGTGATTTCAAGCACACCACCCAGCGAATCGCCCTCTTTCTTGACAGCATCAATTCTCTGTTCAATCAGCAACAGAGCCTCTGCATCAGGGCACTCAAGATAGTTGGTAGAGGCAAACTCCCTGTCTATCCTTGCAGCCCTGACTCCGCCTATCTCAAGGGTGACTGTCTCTACACAAATCTGATACTGCCTTAAAAACGCTTCCGCCACAGCTCCGGCTGCAACCCTTGCGGCTGTCTCCCGGCCGGATGCCCTGCCCCCGCCCCTGTAGTCCCTGATACCATATTTGGCCAGATAGGTGATATCTCCGTGTCCCGGCCTGAAAATCCGGGCTATATTTGAATAATCATGGGATTTTGCATCCTGATTCAAAATCATGATGGTGATAGGGGTGCCTGTGGTTCTGCCTTCAAAAACGCCTGAAAGAATCTGAGGGGTATCTGGCTCTTTTCTTTTTGTGCTTGTTGAACCATGACCAGGTTTTCGCTTGTCCAGAGCTTTTTGCAAAATAGCTTCATTGAGCTCAATCCCAGGCGGGCACCCCTGAACCACAACCCCAAGAGCTTTTCCATGCGACTCTCCCCAGGTTGTCACCTGAAATATTTTTCCAAAAGTGCTTCCTGACATCTATCTATCTCCTTCAAACTCCCAAAGAGTCAAATTTTTCCCAGTAATTTGGGAAAGATTTTGCAACGCACCCCTCATTCTCAATTTCAATGCCGTCAACTCTCAAGCCCGCTATTGAAAAAGCCATTGCCATTCTGTGGTCATTGAATGTCTCTATGAAAGCACCATGATAAATGCGACCACCACTACCGTTATGCTGTTTGTCATGGAGATGTTTATTATCAGCAAATCCTTTTACACAGTGGCTACCTGTTGTATCATTGCAATCTGTGTATAAACCTGTCACAGAGAGCCAGTCCTTTCCTTCTGATGCATCAACTCCGATTTTTCTGAGCTGGGATACGACAACAGAAATTCTGTCGCACTCCTTTTCACGAAGATGTTCGATATTGACGATCTTTGTAGTCCCTTTTGCAAAAGCTGCCACAACTGCGAGAGTTGGAACCACATCAGGAATATCTGACATATCGACCTCTACAGCATTCAGACATTTACCATGGCTGGAAAGGCAATTATCATGACTGGATATTGATCCTTTTGCATATGATTGCTGGGCATGCCCTGAGTCGGTTGAGCCATTCACTGCTGTTAAAGCGGGAAAACCACGCACACCAATACTGTTGGCTCCATACTCGATCTGGCACCCCATCTGCCTGAATATTTCAAGAAGCCTTTTATCACCCTGCAAAGAGTCCTTGTTGATATCGGTAACCGTTACCATGTGGCCGGTAACAGCTCCGGCAGCCCAGAAATAACTGGCATTTGACAGATCCGGCTCAACGGCAAAATTACCGGCACGGTAGGTCTGTTTTCCTGCAACACGATAGGTTCTGTCATCCATACGCTCGGCATTTACACCAAATTTTCTCATGATATCAATTGTAAGATCAACATATGGAGCTGACACAGTGGGGCCAGGCAGATGAACAAGAAGCCCTTCAGGCAAAACCGCCCCCATCATAAGCATGGCAGACAGGTACTGACTGCTTTGCGAGCAATCAAGTGTAATTGTTCCGCCGATAGTATTGTCATGTTTCAGGTTACCGCCCTTGATGATGACAGGAGGAGTTCCATTACCAGATTTTGATGTTGCATCTGCACCAGCCATGATAAGAGCATTCAGAAGATCGCCCATGGGACGCTCTTGCATTCTGTGATCTCCTGTCAATATGTACGGCGTGGTTCCAAGTGCGGCTGTGCCTGCAAGAAGCCTCATGGATGTGCCTGAATTGCCAAGATATATCTCGTCATCACAAGGTTTGGGTCTGCCGCTGAAACCGGTTACACGGATAGTACCATCCTGTATAGAGTCATCCTCGTTCAGGTGGTCACCCTTATTTAGTGATTCATCATTTATTGATTCATTTCTTTGTTCTTGAATATCAGCCCCCATCCTCGAAAGAGCTGACATTGTGTGGTTGATGTCATCGCTTTTAAGAATATTGCGTATCAAAGATGTGCCATCCGCCATGGAAGCACAGATCAGCATTCTGTGTGAAACGCTTTTGGAACCCGGTATCGTTATGGACTTACCAGAAGTTATTTTTGTCTTTATGGATTTCATTGATAGATATCTTTTTTGCATAATTTAATAGTTTTAGATAATTCTTAAGTTTCTCACGGGCAACAAGTGAATTTTGAGGCAGCTTCATCTTTTCCCTGACATTTTTTCAAGAACTGCCTCTCGCATGAGCTGACGGGAAGGGGTTATGCCGGTAAAGAGTTCAAACTGGGCAGCACCCTGATGGATAAACATTGCAAGGCCGTCAACAGTTTTGCATCCTGTATTGTCAGCATCCTGAAGCAGTTTTGTTTTTAATGGATTATACACGATATCCATTACGGTCATCTTTTCATTCAAAACAGATGGGTTTACAGGGCTTTTGTCAATATCCGGGACCATGCCAACAGATGTGGTGTTTATTATGATATCAATACTATTCGATAAATCTGTTAAATCATTAAATGAGGACAATGTTAAAAATCTGCCTTTGACCAGATTGGCAAGTTCTTCACCACGCCCTTTTGAACGATTGACAATGGTGATCCTGCATCCTTCTTTTTTCATTCCAAAGGCAACAGCTCTTGCTGCCCCCCCTGCCCCGATAACGCAGACATGTTTACCGGTAACAGAACCGGCTGTCTCTTTTAGTGGCTCAATCGCACCTGAGCAATCTGTATTGCATCCCACAAGATAACCATCCCTATTCAGCACGGTATTGACCGCTCCAATCTGTAACGCCATATCATCAATCGAGTCAAGGTACTCAAGTATATCCTCCTTAAAAGGAATTGTAATCGATGCTCCCTTGATGCCAAGGCTTCTTATTGACTCTACACCTTTTTTGATATCATCAATTTCAAATGCCAGATAAACGGCATCAATGCCAAGCTGACTAAACAATATATTGTGTACAAGCGGACTCATGGAGTGGCTTACCGGCTTTCCAAAAATACAATACATGCTGGTTGTTGCTGTAAACATAATTTTTTCTCTGAAATCATTCTCTTTTAAACGGACGTGGCTTCCTGGTTGGGGGCTAGGGCTACCCCTGAGCAATCAAAAAGGTTTAAAAACAAAAGTTCTGATCCTGTTTCCATCTCTCTCCTTGACAGTGGCTGCATATTTCCCGATTGTAATTGTCTCTCCAACCTTTGGAATTCTGCCGATCTTGTCCAGAATATAACCCGAGAATGTGTCGTAATCAGTTGATTCCGGTATTGAAAGATCCAGTTTTTTGTTGATCTCTTCAATCTCGGTCTTGCCAAGAACTATCCATTTATCATTGTTGAGCTTTACAATATGAGGGTCTGTCCTGTCAGTCTCGTCGCTGATCTCTCCCACAATCTCCTCAAGAACATCCTCCATTGTTACAATACCTGAAACCCCGCCATGCTCGTCCACAACTATTCCTATATGGTTTTTCATCTGCTTGAAAGCATGCAGCAGGGAATCCAGTTTCTTGGATTCAGGGATAAAAAAGGGTTTTCGCATAATCTCTTTAATGCCAATATCACTGGCTTTTATGGTATAATAGACATTAGTGGAATTATTACTGACAGCGACAGCATTGACAGCAATGCCAACTACATCTCCATTTTGGACAGATGTTCTTTGCTCATCGCTGATCTCAGAGCCAGGAATCATTCCGGAGTCAGAATCAACAGAGATGCTGGCAACGGGATTCATCTCGCTGCCGGGAACCATGTTGTGTGAACAGCTCTCATGATACTTGGCAAAAAGGTCTTTGACATTCAATATGCCAATTACGTTATCAATCGTATTTTCAATAACAGGAATACGCGTAAAGCCTGAGTTCAAAATATCCTTGATGTTAATCGAGTCATGAATATTAATCACATACATATCAGCTCTGGGGGTCATTATTTCTGAAGCACTGGTATCATCAAACTCAAAGATATTTGATATAAATTCCTTCTCCTCCTCTTTAATCTCTCCCTCCTCCTCTACAACCTCAACCATTGTCATAAGCTCATCCTCAGTAACTGAAGGTGATTTGTCAATATTTCCAAGTATTTTAGGAATAAAGTTGAACAGGAAAATAATAGGGGTAAAAAGTCTGGAGAGCCAAAAAAGAGGAAAGATAACAAATCTTGCCACAAATATTTTATTCTGGGCAGCAAATGATTTTGGAAATATCTCACCAAATATGAGAACAAGAATTGTCATGACACCAGTTGCAATCCCCACGGCATTGGATTGAAAAAAATCCATCGCAATAGCCGTTGCCAATGAAGACGCACCAATATTGACAATATTGTTGCCAATTAAAATGGTAGAGAGAAGTCTGTGGGGTTCCCCCTTCATTTTGCAAATGAGTTGATCAGTTTTTCTTCCTTCCTTTGCAAGGTGAAGAGCTTTTATCTTACTGATGGAGAATAGTGACGTTTCCGCGGATGAAAAGAAGCCTGACAATAAAAGACATATTACAAGCAGAATCACATTAAGTGACATAAAAAAAGTTTGTTTACCTCATTTTTATAAATAATTACTACAATCACTGCTCTCTCAAGGTTTGACAGTCTGGCAAAAAATTATTGAAGCATTCAATAGAGTGAAACTTCACCCGACAACGCCCGACAATATCAACTTAAAAGAAGCAATGCTTGTGCATTTAACACAAAACCAATAACACTGTTCCTAATAATATACCTAATGTGCACAAGTTTCAATAAAGATATTT
The DNA here is from genome assembly GCA_015232935.1 of Desulfamplus sp. GTDB lineage: Bacteria > Desulfobacterota > Desulfobacteria > Desulfobacterales > Desulfobacteraceae > Desulfamplus. Next base: position 2,608 of record JADFYT010000077.1, on the reverse strand, counting down.
CTTTTCAGGGACACTTCTCAAGAATAGGAATTTTTCATCATTCACACTTGATGGGTAAGAATGAGTAAAAAAATGGAGCAGTTAGTCAATTAATAAAGAATCTGGCTCAAAAAGAGTTTTGTCCTTTCATTCTGAGGATTTGAGAAGAAATCTTCCGGATTGTTTTCCTCAATTATCATCCCTCCATCCATAAAAATGACCCTGTGAGCCACTGATTTTGCGAAACCCATCTCATGGGTGACAACCAGCATGGTCATACCCTCTTCAGCAAGGGATATTATAACATCAAGAACCTCTTTGACCATTTCAGGATCAAGAGCTGATGTAGGTTCATCAAAGAGCATTATTCTCGGTTGCATGCAAAGGCTTCGGGCAATGGCAACCCGCTGCTGCTGTCCTCCTGAGAGCTGTCCCGGGTATTTTTTTGCCTGCTCAGCGATCTGAACCTTGTTAAGATACTCCATTGCGATATCCTCAGCTTTTTTCTTGGGCATTTTTCTTACCCAGATCGGGCCTAATGTAAGATTTTCAAGAATGGTCAGATGGGGGAAAAGGTTGAAATGCTGAAACACCATGCTCACCTCTGTACGAACCTTCTCAATATTCTTGAGATTGTCTGTAAGCTCTATTCCATCCACGTTGATGCTGCCCTTTTGATGCTGTTCAAGCCGGTTAATACATCGTATGAGCGTGGATTTTCCTGAGCCTGAAGGTCCGCATATAACAATTATCTCTCCTTTGCTAACATTGAGATTAATATCATTGAGAACATGGAATTCACCATACCATTTGTGCATGTTTTTTATCTTGATTATATGATCTTCTTTGTTAATGTTCATTTTGCCTCTATCCATCTGTGAGTTTATGTCCATCTGTGTGTTTGTGTCCATGGTCTGAGCGTTGATTCCAAATGTTGTTTGTCTGCCGGCATGGATGACCAAAGTCATCACAGACCCGTTATTGTTCCCCCGAACGTTATTGTTCCCCCGAATATGGTAATACCAGCTTAATGAGACTGACCAGCACCGAGTTCCTGTTCAAGCCGCCTTGAGTAACTTGACATGGCATAACAGAAGACAAAATATATCATGGCAATAAAAATAAAGGCCTCTGTGCTAAATGCCATCCATCTTGGATCTGACAGCGTTGACTGGCAGGTTTTTAACAGGTCATAAAGAGAGATGATAGCTACCAGAGATGTATCCTTGAATGCTGAAACAAGAATCCCGACTGTCGGCGGGATTACAATTTTGAGTGCCTGAGGAAGAATTACCAGTCTCATCATCTGGAAATAATTAAGGCCCATGGATTCCGCCGCCTCATATTGACCTTTTGGCATGGCCTGAAGACCGCCTCTTACCACCTCTGCGATATAGGCTGCTGTAAACATGATAATGGCAACCTGAGCCCTGAAAATTTTATTTATTGTCACCCCTTCAGGAAGAAAAAGCGGAAACATGACAGCAGACATGAAAAGCATGCTGATCAAAGGAACACCGCGGATCATCTCGATATATACAACAGCTATGGTTCTTATTGTGGGCATTTGCGAACGTCTTGCCAGAGCGAGAACAACCCCCAGAGGATATGCGGCTGTCATGCCCACCACAGAGAGCATCAGGGTCAGAAGAAGGCCACCCCATTGGGTACTCTCAACAGGAGCAAGTCCAAAAATCCCTCCAAGAAGCAGAATCGCCACCACAATAATGCTGCCAGTCCATACATATGCAAGAGATATGTTCCACCTGTCTCTCTTGCGGCTGTAAACAACAGTGCCTACCATTATAAGCATGGCAAGCAATCCACGCCATTGCTCCTCAGCGGGAAACAGGCCAAAAATAACAAACCTTATATTTGCAGGAATATATGCCCAGCATGCCCCTTCTCCCGGTTGACAGCCAGAAGATGGCCCGAACCAGACACTGTCGGTAAATGCCCATTTGATAACAGGGGGTAAAAGCTGATAAAAAGCCAGCAGTATCAAGATGGTCAGAACAGTATTAAGAGGAGTGTTGAAAAGATTTGATTTAAGCCATCCAATCACACCTGTTTCCGTGACAGGGGGTCTTAACACGTCAGTTTTGAAAGTTTGAGCTTCATTTTTCATAGCAGTGATTTTCCTGAGATTTTCCGTTATCATCTTGAAAAAATTTACAACGTTTGCCTTTATCTTTCAACAAGTGCCATTTTAGAATTATACCAGTTCATAAAAAGCGAGGTTAAAAGGCTTATGGTTAAATACATTATCATGATAAGGGCAACACCCTCAATTGCCTGGCCGGTCTGACTTATAGTTGTATTTGATATTGATACAAAATCAGGATAGCCAATAGCCACAGCAAGAGAGCTGTTTTTAGTAAGATTGAGCAACTGACTTGTAAGAGGCGGGATAATCACCCTGAGAGCCTGGGGAAGAATAACCAGGTTCATGACAAATATTGGTCTTAAACCAAGAGATTCAGCCGCTTCTCGCTGCCCTTTGGAGATTGACTGGATTCCAGCCCTTACAATTTCGGCAACAAAAGCTGATGTATAGAGAACAAGTCCAAGAAGAAGAGAGCCAAACTCAGGGCTTACATTGTATCCTCCTTCAAAATTAAATCCCTTT
>JADFYT010000076.1 GCA_015232935.1 Desulfamplus sp. | reverse complement strand
ATCTGGATTAAGGGGCAGAGGCGGGGCCGGGTTTCCTGCCGGGATGAAATGGAAATTTGCCAAAGAGGCTAAAGGCGATGTGAAATATGTTCTTTGCAATGCTGATGAGGGTGACCCCGGGGCATTCATGGACAGAAGTATCCTTGAATCCGACCCGCATTCCGTGCTTGAGGGCATGATAATTGCTGCAAGGGCCATAAATGCCCATAAGGGATACATATACTGCAGAAGCGAATATCCCCTTGCCGTAAAAAGGCTCAATATTGCTATTGCCCAGGCCAAAGAGTACGGCCTTCTTGGAGAGGATATTTTAGGGTCAGGATTTGATTTTGATGTTGAAGTGTATCAAGGGGCAGGTGCTTTTGTCTGTGGAGAAGAGACAGCATTGATGCGTTCTATCGAGGGCAAAAGAGGGATGCCCATCCCAAGACCTCCTTTCCCTGCCCATAAGGGACTCTGGCAAAAACCAACGATTCTTAACAATGTGGAGACTCTTGCCAATGTAGCCCAGATTATTCTCAATGGAGGCAAATGGTATGCAAGCGTAGGTACTGCAACCAGCAAGGGAACCAAGGTATTTGCTCTGTCAGGTGATGTAGCCAATATCGGCCTTGTTGAGGTTCCCATGGGTACTACACTCAGGACACTTGTATATGATATTGGCGGAGGAGTTCCTGACAAGAGGAGATTCAAGGCGGTTCAGCTGGGCGGCCCCTCCGGAGGCTGTGTTCCGGAACAGTATCTGGATACTCCCATTGATTATGAAGAGATAAGCAAGGTGGGAGCCATTATGGGTTCAGGTGGTGCCATTGTTATGGATCACACCACATGCATGGTGGATATGGCACGCTATTTCATGGATTTTATTCAGGATGAATCATGTGGAAAATGTACTCCCTGCCGTGAAGGAACCAAACGCATTCTTACCATGCTTGAAAATATGTGTAAGGGCAAAGGTCAGCCCGGAGATATCGAGCAGCTTGAAGATCTATGTGATGTGGTTAAGCACAGCTCTCTTTGTGGTCTTGGACAGACAGCTTCAAATCCGGTGCTGTCAACCCTGAAATATTTCAGAGACGAATATGAAGCCCATATTTTTGAGAAAACCTGTCCGGCAAAAAAATGTCCTGATCTTGTGAAATTTGAAGTAGTGCCTGACAAGTGCAAGATGTGTGGTCTCTGCTTCAAGGGTTGTCCCGCAGATGCCATAACCTGGCAGAAGAAAACCGTGGCAATTATTGACAAGAACAAGTGCATTAAATGCATGTCATGCTATGACAAATGCAAGTTTGATTCAATTATCTGATATTGTTATTACACAATGGCTTTGACAACTTATTAAAGATTATCAAAGCTATTGTGTTCAGATTCAGCCCAGAGTAAGAAATCTGGCAGCAATTTGCATGATTTCCGAAGGTACGCTGTTTATATCATCAAACGGGCGTACCCCTTTGCGGTCAGCTTCTGCGATTTCATCAAATTCTGGAAGACAGCCTATTATTTCAAAGTCAGATAGAGATTCTCTGATCATTTTTTCATCTTCGCTGTTTCTTGTGCGGTTTCCAAGTACCACAATCCTCTTTATACCAATATCCTGACCCAGTTGCCTTATCTTTTCAGCTGCCATTCTGCTTCTTTGCCCCGGGTTCACCACCGCGACAAGTGCATCAACAGAGCCAGAGGTTGCCCTGCCAAGATGCTCCACGCCAGCTTCCATATCCATAATAACAATATCTTTTCTGTTTAACACCAGATGGTTCATCAAGGCTTTGAGTATCGTACTTTCAGGACAGATGCAGCCTGACCCCCCTTTTTTTACAGTACCCATTACCAAAAGTTTTACGCCATCCCGTTCCATTGAAAAACGTTCTGGAATATCATCAACCTTGGGGTTGAGTGTAAAAAATCCCCCCATAGTGCCTGGTTTTGCTCCTGTCCTCTCTGCAATCAGATCTGAAAGTTCTGAAACAGGAGTTATTGGAGGCTCTTCAGGAATGCCCAGAGCTGCTGCTAAATTTGCAACCGGATCTGCATCTATGGCAATGACCCTGTTATTTGGGTCAATATGGGCAATGCATCTTGCCAGAAGTGAAGTTATGGTAGTCTTTCCAACGCCGCCTTTACCACCTATTGCCAGTTTTAAACCCATAATTTTATTCTTCCTTAAAAAAGGCAGCCCCCCTTTGGGACTGCTCTGAATCATGAAAACAAGAGTGCATTTTCACGGTAAAAGTTACTCAATCTCTTTTTTAATGGAGCTTTTTTCGTCCATGAGAAAAATCTTGTAACCTCTCTCTTTTGCCTGACTTATGAGGTCTTCTTTTATCATAGCCTGAATTTCATACTTTTTTGTCATCAAGTCCTTGGGCATGATCAAAAAACACTGTTGAGCCTCTTCCTTTGTTTCAAATGCTGGTATAAAGGGCTCTTTGACTTCATGGCCAGAAGGAGGAGCGAATCCCATAAGCTCTTCAGAAGATGTTTCAGGATCCTGAACTACCACATAAACCCATTGTTCTTTTATATCTGTATCCATAATGCTTCCAACTATTTTAAATAAATCAAAAAAAAGCCCCTCCCTTGCAAGAGAAGAGAGAGGCTTTTTATAGATGATCTGTTCAAGTTACTGCAAGTGCAGACAGACTTTTAGAGTTCAAGCCATGAGTCTGAGTAAAGGGTATTGCCAAGAATGACATTTACGGTCTTGGCATAATCCTGCATCTCTTTGGAAAGGCTTGGTATATCAGGCTGGGTTCCATCCATTATTCCATATATAAGATCCACAATATCCTGACGTTTGCCTTTGGCAATTGTTGTAAGCTGCTCGTCAAGAGGATCAGAGATAACAGACTCCATACCATATTTCTGAAGCATTACCATGTAAGTCTGGTTCAATATGGGTCTAAGATTGCTTGGAGGTCCGTTGGAAATGTTGGACAGACCACAGGTGCTTTTTGCACCAGGGGCGATATCTTGCAGCATTCCCTGAAACTGCATCAGGCTGATAGCCTGGGGTTGCTGGATATTGACAGGGGTTACAATGCCATCTACCCAGATACGCTCATTGGCTATACCGGCTTCATTGGCAAAATAGAGCAGTTCAACAGCAAGGGCTGCTCTCTCATTTTCGTCTCTTGGCAATCCTTCTGGGCCCCACATCAGCGCTACAAAGTCAGCGTCGTATTTTGCAGCCATCGGCACCATAACTTCATAGCGCTCAGGTCTTGCCATGATTGAATTGATGATATGAGGTTTGCTGGCAGGTTTTATGACTTTCAGGCCAGCTTCAATGGCATCAATATTTGATGTGTCCAGAAGAAGTGGCATTCCTGGAACCGCCTCCTGAACAACCTGAATAACCCAGGGCATAAGCTCGGTACCAAATTTTTTTGCAGGTCCAAGGTTGATGTCAATATAGTCCATCCCCTTTTCCTTCTGCATTATGACTTCCTTCTGAATGGGTTCGGGATTTCTTTTTGCAGGATCAGGTTCCTTGAACTGCTTTCCAATAACAGTGGAAATGACATTCAGGCTTTCTCCGAAAAGTATCATAGTCTCTTCCTTTTTATTTATCTATATTTTTACATTTTTACAATGAACATAGGCAGATTGGCTGCAATTGTTGTCAGATTGAAATCCCTGATCAACAAAACACATTATAGTTTTAATGACTTATTTTGTTTTCAGGAATGCCGGAAGATGGGCAGCTTCTCTTGGGCCTACTGTGATAGTCCAGCCGGGAAGTTCCTCTTCCACATCACCTGCGATGGCAGCCGCATAACCTGGAATAATAAGTTCCTTGTGTTTTACCTTGTCCATGATACCGCATTTTTTTACAAACATGCCCACGTCATCGCCACCAAATTTTCCGGCAGCCCAGGCAGTGAGAACGGAAAGGCCTTCTGAATCTTTAATCAAGAGCCAACAGGGAACCTTGCTCGCTTCAATTTCTCCTGATACTATAAAGTATGTAAGAGCAAAGTTGGTAGTTACGGCTACCGGAGAGTTTTCATCAGGGTTACCAATCGGGAAGATGCCTTCGACAACAGTCATTGGTCTTTGAGGATCTGTAAATATATTGAGCCTTTCAAGAAGCAGCGGGAACAATGATTCAGGAGCGAAATCCGACAAAACCACAATTCCGCCGTATTTTGCAACAAACATGGCTCCTATAAGAGTTTCCATGTCAAGATTGGAAGCCATCTCGCATGGGAATGTAATCGTGGGGAAGCCTAACGCTTTATTGCCTGCCTTTAGTGCTGCACGGCGGATTGCCACCTGATCTTGAAGAGCCTGTTTGATCTCTCTTGAGCCAGAGTCAATGACAAGATCTTTAATGCCCATGGCTGTCAGTTTTTCTGTCAGTGGAATAAGGGCGGCCACAGAATCTGCTTTTACTGCAAGCGGAAGGTCATTTGACTTGGCAATAGCAGCCATTTCATCGAGATTGGCGGCTGTTGCTGCATATAGAAGGGGACGTTTGAATCCTGCTGCTTCTACACCTGCCTTCATGACATCAATATTTTCTGTCATCAGAGCCAAGTTAAATTCTGATTCAGAAGCTATCTTTTTGGCTGTGGCAGCAAAGGCATCAGCACCTTTGCCGGCATCTTTTACAACAAGCAGTTCAGGCCTTAAATTCAGACCAACACGTTCATACTGGAATGCGTTGAATATTTTAAGTTTTGCATCAAGTGCTGAAGCATCTATATCTGAAGGGATTGTTGCTGCAATAACGGTCGGGTTGAAAAATGTTTTTTCATGTCTATAAAGTACAGTTTCACCACCGGTTGTTGTCTGACGCACACCCTTTCCAAGTTTTACAGGACGAATGGGAGGAGCTGATGCCTCAGCCAGTTTTTCCCTTGCCTCATCAGAAACGTAGGGGCAACTGTCCAACTCAGCCTTTCCAGATGCCAGGTTCATGGCAAATGCAAGACAGGTGGGCACACCACACTCCTTGCAGTTGGTCTTGGGAAGGAGTTTGAATATCTGTATTCCGGTTAATGCCATTGTTATCTCCTTTAATATATTATTTCATGCGGAGAATTTTGCCTGTTGTCCGGCTATTGTTTGGTTATCTCCGCTAAAGGTCATAATTTATATTGTATGCTGGTGTTATTTCAAGGTTTGATTGTCGGGTAGAAAAACACTTGAAATATTGAATAGCCTGAAATTCCACCCGACAGTTTAAACTTGAAGAACCACTAGAAGGAGGAAGATTTCTTTTGTGTGTTCTGCCACCAGTCTCCCTCCTTGCATTTATATAACTATCCGATTATAGGATCCATGCTCAGTGCCGGATGTCCTTTTTCCTGGAGAAAGGGCATAATCTCCTCTTCAGTAATGCCTACGGTCTCATCAGCAATCTTGTCATAAAGATCGGGAACACCCATGGCTGCACCTCTTGCCATTATGCGGTCTTTCAGCTCTTCCTTGAGCATTTTTGGCATCCAGACCATTCTTAAGAGTCCGCCGTCACCGAGGATAAATTTGCCCTGGGTAATGTTGTGTTTTGAATGGCCTACAAAGCCAGGAGAAGATGCCCCTCCGCCCATTACACCGGCAAGTGTAGTGAACTTCATTCCGCAGGGGGTGTCTCCAGTATAGTCACGGCCAACAGTCATTACTCCGTTGCACGAAGGCAGCATCGCAGCTATACACTCGCAGCATCCGCATGTGGTCATGGGATCATGCACCATGGAGTAGAAGTTGTAATGGGTAACGGCACCTCTGGAGGCTTTTTGCACAAACTCATTGACACCTTTCCACTGACCAAGTTTTGGATCAATACATTCGCCCTTTTCAATTGGCTGGTTTGGACCTGTTGGATTGATTTCAAATGATGCACGGCAGTCCATCCAGTTATACGCACCGCAAAGTCCTGTTCTCTCAGGGCTTACTGTACATACATGGCTGGGTGCAAAGGACTGGCACAGTGTACAGGAGTAGTAGGTCTCAACATCTTCATCAGTCATCTTGTCAACACGGGCATCACGGGTCTGGTACTCCGCTCTTGCCCTGGCTGTAATCTTGTCAACATCATCTTTTTTGGTATAAAGAGTGACCTGTACCTTGTCCACAATCTTTTTGAAATCCTGATGGAATTTTGCATGGAGCACCACTCCGATATCCTTTAGCGTGAAGCCCTTGTCAATTGCAGCCTTGCTGATACGAACCCAGGAGATATCGCGCTGTCCGATGTGCATTACACCCTGGATATAGTTGATCAGATGGTGAATCTGGCGTTCCATGATAGGCTCAAAATCTTCCTGGAACTCGCGACCAGCGATCTGGACATAAATTCCAAGCGGGAAGGTATCACCCTCTTTGAGATCTCCAACATCTGGACCATCTACAATAACCTTTCCATCTTCAATCTCATTCATCTGGGCCATTTTTACAAGCTCGGTACACTGAGTCTTGCCACCGCCGCACTGTGCAAAGAGATCTGCTCCTCTTACGCGCTCACCCTCAAAAGCTGGGCCAAAGGCACATGGAATGTTGATCTCGGTTACATTGACTTTAAGCCCTCTTACTTCAATCGATCTCTGGCACATCTCATCATGTTTAACGTTGGTTACAACATGCTCGTATGTACAGATACCGGTTGGCAGTATCTGAGGAATGTCAGTGTCAGCAAGTGTCGGGAAACCCCAGTTGACGCATCCTGCCGCAGCAACACCCCACTCTGTTCCGATATCACCCAGAGCATTTACAAAGGCAAAAATTCTGTCCTTGTTATATTTAAGAATCGTCTTGTAATCTCCTGGCTGAACACCACCAAATGCCATGGCTGCCCTGTTGGCAAAACCAAGTGCAAATACAGCAGATGAAATATCAGGGCCAAAAGGTACGATACGTGTATTCCATCCGATCTGGACACCAGCTTCGATCAACTGCTGAATAACTGTCTGGCCGTTATGGTTAGCAGCACAGAAAATATAAAGATTCTTCTTCTGGTAATCTTCAACAATCATTTTCGCAATTTCAGGAGAGGGGGCAGCACCTACAATGGCCGCAAAGCCAGGAGCGGAACCATCAACAAACTCAACACCTCTTTTTCTCAAGATTATGTCATCAGCGGGACCTGTCCAGATTTTACCTGAATCAATATCAGGATCTTCATGCGGGTAGTAGAAATCCGGATGAGTTACGGATCTGATAGCCTCTTTTACTTCATAGGCTATAATACCCGCCATACCCGCATCAAGCAGAGGACCAAGATATGGAAGATGGTTTTTGCTCTTTACGTGTGGTGGCAAGAGCCCTCTTGCAAACTCAAGAGGTTTCTTGAGGTTTTCAAGATTTGTAACTTTAAGGCCTGTAAGAGAGTATATAACAGGAAGGTAATATCCTGTATTAGGGAATTCAACTTTTGTATCTGCGTTGTAAGTTTTCAGGGCATTTTTATAAAGGCCCTCTACCTCTGAAACAACTTTATATCCACCCTGAATAGCTGCAAATGCTATTAATTTAGACATACTTCCTCCTTCGTTGAGGATTTATCATTTTTTATGAAAAATAAAAATTTGGCAAGAAACAGAAGAGATCATTTTTTTGATAGTTATGCAAAAAAACTTTACCGTGAGAAATAACATCTGCTTTTCACGATTCGGGGTTTGCCCCAAAAAGGTCATGCCCGTTTGCTTATGCAAAAAAGTCTCTATCAAGTTGATAGTAGCATAAGGTCAGTTGGTTGATCTCCCTGTAACGAATCATCTATATTTAAGGATCAAGCCTCAAGTTTCTGGCGATCAGCCATATCCATGAGAACTCTCTCTCTTGCCTTGTCTATGCCCAGCTCTTTACGTTTTTTATCGATATGGGCAATCATCTTATGGGCATGTTCAATTGGATCATCAGATATGTCCCATTTGCCGCCATACATTTTTTCCATCTCTTCAGAAAGGTATTTGTGGAATACAGGAGCACCAGATGTCGGGATCTGTCCACCAAATACTGTATAAACACCGGATGTCACAAAGTACTGGCCAATGGCAATGGCTTTTTCACTCATCCACTCAGGTGCGCTTCCGGCAGCAGGCAGATCGCAAAGATCATTACCAAGGCCGCCAGCCTTGACAACCTCTGTTGCTGCAAGAAGAATACGTGTGTTATCAACGCATGAGCCAAGATGCAGCACTGGGGGAATACCAACAGTTTCGCATATTTCCGCAAGGCCAGGACCACAGTAAACAGCAGCAGCCTCAGGAGTCAGAAGTCCATGAATGGCAGCGGTAATTGCACTGCATCCGGTTGACAGAACAATGACATCGTTTTTAATCAGCTCTTTTATGATGGTGATATGGTATTCATTGTGTTTTGTTCTGGCGTTATTGCACCCGACAACACCCGCAATACCACGGATACGACCATTTATGATGTTGTCATTGAGAGTGTAGAAGGTGCCGCGGAACGTTCCGCCAAGGTGATATTTTATAGATTCTACACCAAAGCCCGCAATCTGGCTGGCTTTGTGTTGTGGAATCATAACATCAGCTTTGCGGTTCTTGAAGTTCTCGATAGCCATTTTTACAATTCGGGTAGCATCTTCAATGGCATAATGCTCATCAAACTGAATATGAACCACGTTTTCCTGCTCCATCTTTGCCATTGGATGGGTAGTGATCAGTTTTGTATGAAAACACTTTGCTACATTGGCAAGGTTCTGGAATACGCACTGAACGTCAACTACCATGGCTTCACAGGCACCGGTAATAATTGCAAGCTCTTGCTGGAGGAAGTTACCTGCCGGTGGTACTCCGTGGCGCTGGAGCACTTCGTTGGCTGTACAGCAGATGCCACCCAGCTGAATGCCGGCCGCACCATGCTGTTTTGCATAGTCAATCATCTCCTGTGACTGAGAAACTGCTACAATCATCTCCGAAAGAATCGGCTCATGGCCGTGGACTATGATGTTGACATGATCTTTTTTCATGATGCCGAGGTTGGCTTCAGACTGGAGAGGATAGGGTGTGCCGAAAAGAATGTCCTGGAGATCGGTTGCAAGCATCGCACCACCCCAGCCATCTGCAAGGGATGCCCTGGAACACTGTTTTACGATATTTTTGTAGTCCTGATCCACACCCATGTGGGTACGGTGCATTATATCTACGACTTCCCTGTCAATATTTCTGGGTTTAACACCATATTTTTCCCACTTCTCATACAAAGGTTTGGGAGCACGTTTCAGATAGAGGAGTTCACCTTCTGGCTTGCCCCATTCATTGAGAGCCGCTTGAGCTACATCAACAGCTATCTCATCAATATCCCTGTCAAGTGTTTTTCCGTCAACCTCAACTGTTACGGCGACATTCA
>JADFYT010000075.1 GCA_015232935.1 Desulfamplus sp. | reverse complement strand
CTTTCAGAACTTTTGGGTAGGACAGTTGGCTTTATACCCGATTGCACAGGTAGTGAAGTCAGAAATCGAGTTGCCGAGTTAAAAGATGGTGATATCTTGATGCTTGAGAATCTAAGATTTAATGAGGGAGAAAAGTCAGGCGATCCCGATTTTGTAAAACAATTAGCATCTTTGTGCGATGTTTATGTAAATGACGCATTTGCTGTTTCTCACAGAAAAGAGGCATCTATCGTGGCTCTGCCTGGAATGGTTGAAGAGTCTGTCGCCGGATTTCTTCTTGAAAAGGAACTTTCATGTTATCGCGATGCGGTACAGAATCCTGTAAGACCCTTGGTCGCAGTGATTGGTGGAGCAAAGGTCTCAAGCAAGCTGGATGCACTGAAAAACATGCTCAATCATGTAGATACACTTATTATTGGTGGTGCAATGGCAAACACCTTTTTGAAAAGCCAGGGAGTTGATACCGGAGCATCCTTAATTGAAGAGGATCTTGTTCAAACTGCCGCAGATATTGTTATTGAAGCTCGGAAAAAAGGGGTTACCCTTCATCTGCCTGTTGATCTTGTTTTTGCATCTTCATTTGATAACAATGCCGACAGAGTAACTGTAGATACAGGTATTGACCTTTCTATTGACGCTGGTCATGTACCGGAAGGGTGGATGGCGTTAGATATAGGAGATAAAAGTGCCAGGCTTTTTGCCTATGCTGTTTCAGGAGCTAAAACCATTGTGTGGAACGGGCCTATGGGGGTCTTTGAAATGGAGAATTTCTGTAATGGTACTATGGAAGTTGCCAAGGCAATTGCACAATCAGAAGGTTTTTCCGTTGTGGGTGGCGGAGATACCGGGCTTGCTGCAAAGGTGTGCGATGTTGAAGATCAAGTCAGCTATATTTCAACCGGTGGAGGGGCATTTCTCCATTTGATGGAGGGCAAGAAACTTCCAGGAGCAGAGGCTCTTGAAAAGGTCAAATAAATAGAAAAGGATAAATAGATATAAGAAGCACCTGTTCTTAATGGACAGGTGCTTCTGTTTGAACTCAAACCTCACACATTATTAATAATTGAGATATCTCTTGATTCAGACATCAAGAAGTTTGAGCATGGCAGTTTCATTACAGTCAGGAAAATTGACACATGTAATGCAATCTGACCATATTTTTATAGGAAGGTCAGCCCTGTCTATCTTGTAAAATTGAAATCTGCTAAAAAATGTGGGTCTGTAGGTAAGTGTAAAGAGTTTGGGGATCTTGAATGCCATGGCTTCCTGTATGGTTCTTTCAACAAGCATGCTTCCAATTCCTTTGCCGTGTGATGTTTCTACAACAGCAAGAGAGCGTATTTCAGCCAGATCATCCCAACAGAACTGAAGAGCACAACATCCTTCAATTTTCTTCGTACCTTCATCAACATAGACCCAGAAATCACGAACATTGTCGTACAACTTGCTTAAGGGTCTTGCAAGCAACTCTCCATTTTTACCATAAAACTGAAGCAGAGCATGAATGGATTTAACATCTGCCGGCGTTGCCTTTCTTAACATCTATTGTTTCTCCTGGAATTTGACAACTTGTAACTGATTTTTACCATGAAAATATCTTTTTGCTTTCATGATTCGGAGTGACCTTGCAATGGTCATGAAGGTTTAATTACCGGCCAGTCAATTAATACCTCTAAATCGCCCAATATATCTCAATTGTCGGCAGGTCAGTGCTACTCCAGAAGAGATAGTCAGCACTTGCCTGCCAGAAGTTTTTTTATGGTAGCCTCAAGCTCTTCGTTTGAAAAAGGTTTGTGAAGTACCTTGTTGATACCTGCATTACCAAGAAGGCTTTTGCTCATCTGGGCATTTTCGGATTCCACAACATCGCTTTGAGTCGTTATCATAATAATGGGGAGCTCAACAGATGAATATTTTTTTCTGATGGCCTGGGCAAGTTGTATTCCGTTTATTTTGGGCATATTGAGGTCTGTTATGAGAAGATCCGGTTTTGATGTATATACCTGACGGATAGCCTCTTCCGGAAAGATGAATGATGTTGCTGTATAGCCAAAACCTGTGATCTTGTTCTCATAGAGCTTGAGCATCATTTTTGAATCATCAACAACATAAATATGAGTCATATGACATTCAGACTCTTTAGGCTCGTCAGGCACCAATTGTACAATCTTATCTGCAAGAGCCTGGTAATTTTTCTTTCTTAATACGCCAAGAAAATGCTCTCTTGTATTTTTATCAGCTTTACTGGTAACATGTTTTACTGATAATTTAATGAAGGCCTCTTCTTGCAAAAGGAAGTTAAAGATATTGTCCGCCTCAGAATCAATAAGTGCACCTACCGCATTCAGAGCGTCTTCGTTACCTTCCCGTACAATGTTTTTAAGACCTGCCACAAGCACCTTGGAGATATTTTTGTCCATCGCTCTGGCTGCACTCATTCGCACAGCCTCAACAGGATCCTGAATACCTGCGGCAAGGGCGATAGCAGATTTGGTAGAGGGAATTCTTTCCATGCTTTCGTAGGCGGCCTGACGAATATTGGGATCATCAGGTTTGCTTTTCATAATATCAAGAATTATTGGTAAAGCCTTCTGGTCTTTTATATATCCAAGGGTGGTGATCAGGTGCACCATAAAATCTGTACCTGCACTGGAAGTTGCTGCTGTGAGTATTGGAACGGCTTTTCCACCTATTTCTATCAGAAGATCAATGGCAGCGTCCCTGATATGGGTGTTGGATGATTCGAGGAGCGAGGCAAGCTGTTTGAGAGCGTACTGATCCTGTATTTCTCCAAGTGCCTTTATTTTTAAATGATCCGTATTTTCATGACCTGTAATTGATGAGACAAGATAGTCAACTGCGGCATTACCACCTATTTGGGCAATGGCAAAAATTGCCGATTTCTTGATATTTTCATCTTCATGGTTTTCATTGAGCCTTATCAAGGCGGCAAGCGAGGATTGCAGGCGAAGTGCACCAAGAGATGACGCTGTCTGGATAAGGATTTCAGGATCTATGGATGTATCCATAATCCTTTCAAGTACAGGTGCGGCCTCGGCAAGAAGAAAGTCTCCAGCCACTTTAATGTAGATCAGCCGGTTTCTCTTGTCGTCCTGTACTATATATTTAATGATTCGGTCAGCATTTCCGTAAGCTTTATCCAGTATCAGCTCATAAAGACTCTCCTGTATTTCAGGATTAGGGATCTGAAGGGTGGTAAGATACTCAAGCAGTGGAAACGCAAGGCGTTTAGATGCTTTGGACAGCTCAAGAAGTGCTCTTTTTTGAAAATTGACATTGATTTCAGGGTCAGTTATGAACTGCAAGAGAGCTTTTGCCTTGACTATATCTTCTTCTTTAAGACAAAAAACAAGCTCTTCTAAAAATTCTTTTGGATTAATTCCTGCCATAGTGTTCTCTCATATGTATTGTAAGGATGTTATGTGATTGCTGGCTGATTTAACTAAGTTGATAAAAAATAGAGTTAAGATATCGTTTGGAGACAAACAGATCAGAGTTGTTTGCAAGCGACTCTGTTGCACCAATTATGAGATATCCATCAGGTTCAAGAACTTTTGCAATGTTGGTATATATCTTTCGCCTGTCTTCTTCGGTAAAGTATATCATAACATTTCTACATAAAATAATATCAAATTTTCCAAGTCCTATAAACGGTTTCATAAGGTTCATTTTTTGAAATTGAACCATTGCTCTTATCTCATCTTTTATTTTCCAGTAATCACCATCCTGATTAAAATATTTATTAAGCCTTTTTGCATCCAGACCCCTTGCAACTTCAAATTTATTATATCTGCCGTAGCTTGCCTGTGCTATTGCGGCATCCGATATATCTGTACCAAGCAGTTTAATGTTGTATTTCTGGGGAGTAACGTTAATTTCATCAAGAGCCATGGCAATACTGTAAATTTCCTGGCCTGTGGAGTTTGCGGCACTCCACAAACGGATAGATGGCTTTGAAATGGTTTTAGCTTTTGATCTTCTGTCAAGAATATCCGGAATAATTTTATGCTGCAGAAGTGTAAAAGGGGATTTATCTCTGAAAAAATAGGTCTCATTTGTGGATATGGCATCAATAATCTTTTTTTCAATATCTTTTTTGAGTTCATATTTAGCTTTTCTGTGGAGATCTGAATAGGATGCACATCCCAGTTGCTCCATTAATGGATTTAGCCTGGTTTCAATAAGATATTCCTTGCCCTTGGAAAGTGCTATTCCAGATATCTCCATGATATATTTGGATAATATATCAAATTCGGCCGGGGTGATTTTGATCATTGTATCCTGCTGTTTTTCAGATTACAGTTTTGGTTATCTCTTCAGCAATTTGATGAAGGGGTGCAATCACATCAGCCATTCCGGATTCTATGGGTTCCTTTGGCATTCCATAGACAGTACAGCTATCCTTGTCCTGAGCAATAATAACTCCGCCATTTTTTTTAATATGTTCAAGACCCCGTGTGCCATCTGATCCCATTCCTGTCATGATAACGGCTGTAGCCCTTCCAACATAATGTTCTGCAATAGATCTGAAAAGATAATCAACCGATGGCTTGCAACTGTTCTCAGGCGGATCATCGGTAATCTTTATGTTTCGTGTTCTGCCATCTGCCCCGGCTACAATTTTCATTTGTGTTCCTCCGGGGGCAATAAAAACAGTATTCGGTCTTAAGGGTTCTCCATTTTCAGCCTCTTTGACTTCAAGGTCGCACTTTGCATTCAGGCTTTTTGCTAAGGATTTTGTAAAAACAGGGGGCATGTGCTGTACTACCAATACAGGGACATTCAGTTTGGTTGTCAGCATAGGCATCATAAGCGCAAGGGCTTTGGGGCCTCCTGTAGAAATGCCAATTCCTATTATAGACGAGGGAGTTTGTCTTCTCGCAAGAATTGAAGGTCTGACAATATCAATATTGGTATCGCCTCTTAAGTTGTACTTATGAGGTTTAGAGGAGAGATTGGCTGAGGACAAATTAGTACCGGGGGTGCCGGACAGGGTTCCTTGGGTATCTGACTGGGACGGTCTTAATGTGCTCCGGAACATTTTTTGGCGTTTAAAACCATTGATAATAGGAGTAAGTGCATCACGCACTTTTATCATGTTTTCAGCCATTGTCCCCTTGTTAGGTTTTGGTATGAAATCAAAAGCTCCAAGTTCCAGGGCTTTTATCGTCATATCACTTCCCCTCTGGGTAAGGGTGCTCAACATAACTGCTGCTGTTGGAATGAAGTTGTCTTTTATATACTCCAGCACTTCAATGCCGTTCATTTCCGGCATCTCTATATCCAGGGTAACAATATCCGGTTTGAGAGCATTTATCCTTAAAATGGCGGTTTTGCCGTTGCTGGCAACTCCGACCATCTCCACATCCGGCATACCTTGAAGGACATCGCTGACAATTTTGCGATATACAATGGTGTCATCAACTACAAGAACTTTTATTTTACTCATTTATTGCTCTCAATACCTTTCTAAGTTCCTTGCATGAAAATTCATTTTTATTTTCATGTAAGGGATGGCCACATAAAGACCATGAAGGTTTAGTCCTTCAAGACCTCTTCAATATCTAAAATACCAATGAGGGATGTTTTTGTTTTCATAACACCTTTGAAAAATCTTCCCTTCAATCCGCTGATATTGGAAGGTGCGGGTTCTATTTTATCTTTTTCTGCTGTTACTACATCGCTTATCGCATCCACCATAAGACCGATGTGTTCATCTTGAGAGCGTACTATGATATTTCTGTTTCTCTTGTCAGGCTCAATCTGAGAGAGTCCAAGTTTTTTTCCAAGATCAAGTATTGTCACGATACGCCCGCGCAGATTCAATACCCCCACCACATAACCAGGTGATTGCGGTACCGTTGTAACTTCAAAGTGTTTGTTGATCTCCTGTATGCTTAATATATCAATACCACAAAGTGCCTTGCCAATATAAAATGTGGCAAGCTCTGTGTTGGTTTCCTGCGGTGTTGCTGTATTTGCAGCCACGTTAAAAGCCATGTTTCCTACTCCTTATTTTATTTTTGAAAGGTTGGCGGCAAAATTTAAAGATTCAAATATCTAAAGGCTCAGATATTTTCTAATCAGTTTCATGAGATTTTCACGATCAAGTTTTAGTTCATACTCATCAATTCCTACCTCTTTACCCTTTTTGACATGAGCATCACTCGCAAGGGAAGTAAGTGCAATGACTTTAAAATGTGACAATGCTGGATCTTTTTTGATTCTGGATGTCAGTTCAAAACCATCCATGTTTGGCATTTCAAGATCTGTAAGAACAAGATCAATTTCACTTGCTCTCTCTTTGAGAAGATTCCACGCAATTTCACCGTCCTCGGCTGTTATAACTCTGTACCCCTCTTCGGTCATGAACCCCTTTACCTGGTTCCTGAAAAAGGCTGAATCTTCAGCAAAGAGAATTACTTTCTCTCCGGCCTCTTCCATATCTGCGGCAGCCAGTTTTTCCTCTTCAAACCATGAAGGATTAAGGGTTTTCACAATATCAAAAATATCAACTAACAGCGTGGTATGACCGTCGATAATCATAGAGCCATTGACACCAACTTGCTTTAAGGTTGAATCATCAATATCCAATGATATTTCAACAGCATCTACCGGAGGTGTTACCATCAGGCCAAGCTCTCTTCCTTTTACGGTGAAAACGATAATTTCCTGCTGTTCGGTCTGGGGCAGCTTGGAGACATTGGCGACCTGGGACAATTCATAAAGAGGAAGTGCACCGCCTCTGTATTGTACTACCTTTTTACCGCTTACGTTTTCAATTGATGAAATGGGTATTCTTTCAATACGTTCAACAAGGTTTAAGGGTGCGGCACAGTGCTCCGGGCCATTCTTGAAAAGAAGCAAGGATGCTTTGTCTCTTGCTTTTTCTCTTGCCTCTTCCGCGGCTCTGGCAGCTTTTGCTGTTCTTTCTGCTTCAGCCATTGTGGTAAGTTCCGCCATCTGGGCAAGGTTTGATACGTCAAGAATAAGTGCCACCTTGCCGTCTCCCATGATGGTTGCACCAGCATAACCACTGCACTTTTTCAGATGTCTGCCAAGCGGTTTGACAACAATCTCTTCCGAATCTTTAAGTTCATCCACCACAAGGCCATATTTATGGGTACCGGCTGATACTACGGCAATATTTATTGCACTTGCGGCACGATATCTTCTGTCTTCTCCACTTCGGTCATGGACAAGTTTGCTGTTGACAGATTCCCTTTTGCCGCTCTGGTCGGTTTTTATAGAACGTCGATCAGCAATAGCGGTTCTCTTATCCGGATACTCCTTGTTGTCATCTGGATGGATAAATGTTTTTTCAATGCCAAGAACCTGGGCAAGATTAAGAAGGGGCAAAAGATTGCCACGGAGTCTTACAACATCTGCGTCACCGACTTTCTCGATTCGATCTTTGACCTGGGATGCCGGAATCCTTAATAGCTCGTCCAGGTTTACCTGCGGTATTGCGTATTTTTCATTGCCAACTGATATGATCTGACTTGGTATGATTGCAAGGGTCAGTGGCAGCTTGATCTGGATATCTGTACCTTTTCCTGGTTTTGATTCAATTTCAATTATTCCACCAAGTTTGGCAAGGTTGGTCATGACAACATCCATGCCAACACCCCTTCCGGAGACATCCGTGACTTTTTCTGCGGTCGAGAAGCCAGGAAGAAGTATCAGGTCAACTCTCTCCTTGGCAGAAAGCTCAGAGACCTGCTGTTCGCTCATCAAGCCCTTTTTAACAGCAGCGGCAGCAATCCTGTCTGGATCAAGCCCTTTGCCATCATCCGAGATCATTATATTGACCTGGCCCGCATCGTGGAATGCTTTGAGAATTATTTTTCCTGTTGCTTTTTTTCCTGCCGCTTCCCTCACATGAGGCAGTTCAATACCATGATCTACAGAATTGCGCACCAAGTGGGTCAAAGGGTCATTTATGGCTTCTATAATGGTTTTATCCAGTTCTACCTCTTTACCCTCTATTACAAGATCAATAGACTTGCCAAGCTCCTGGGAAAGATCTCTTACCACTCTTGTGAATTTATTGAATACATTTGCGATTGGCTGCATGCGGGTTCGCATGATCGCCTCTTGAAGTTCTGATGTAATCATGTCAATACGCTGGCTTGAAAGCTCTGTTGCCTTGGCATTGGATGAGTTTATTCCCTGGATAAGCTGATTTCTGCTGAGTACCAGTTCGCCGGCAAGATTCATGAGCGTGTCAAGCAGATTGACATTTACCCGAAGAGAACCCATGGGTTTAGAAGCTGTGCCACCGGCATCGCTCTCATTGGCCTGCGTGCTGCTGGTATCATGATCTGACACAGATTCCTGAGCTTTGCTGACAGCAACGGTTTTGGCCTGAACAGCAGGCTGGTGTTCAAACTTTGGAGCGGGAGGAGTTTTTTGCCTTGCAGGAACAACGGTCTCTTTTGCCGGAGGTGGAGACATTGACTGCCTTTTTTGCTCACGAGCAAAAGCAGTTTCTGTTAAAACCGGCGTATTCGCTGGTGTTGGTACATGACTCTGGCCAGCAGAACTGGCAATTGCTTCAGATGCAGATGGTTCTTGGGCCATTTTTGGAACAGGTATGGATACTGTGGCCTCGTGTAATGTATTGTTCTCTAAATTCATGGATGGTATAATCGCAACAGATTCTGACTCCTGACTCGATTGCGATGAAGAGAGCATTTCATCTGTGATTACATGAATATACTGGTCGTCAAGATCAAAAAGAGTTCCTGCCATGTCAGGTTCCAATATTGATGAAAACAGTATTTGATAAGGGATTCTAATGGACATAAGGTCGCTGCTCAGAGTGCCAACAGAATCAAAGTCTATACGTGAATCAATTATAGTCCCTGTTTTTTCAAGTGATTGAAGAAGCTCAATGGGGTTTCTGTTCTTTCGTTGAATATCCTCTATAAGATCGTACTCAACCAGATAGATGTATCTTCCATCATTTTTAGATTGCTCAATACTGTATTGAGATACCGCTGGAAATACCCTTCCGTCTGCAAGGGTCAGATCAAGCAGGGCTGTGACAATATTCTGCCGATCTTCTGAAAGAGAAGACTTGGTAATATTGGCAAGTGCATCAATGAATTCAGAAACATCTTCATCATTACTCGTCTGAATATCATTCATAAGATTTTCGAGTTTATCAAAGCCTTTCAAGAGCACACTGATTCTGTTGGGTGTTGGAATAAGTTCTTTATTCCGTATCAGGTCAAGGACATTTTCAAGGCTGTGGGCAAGACCTTTGATAGTTGTCAGACCCATAAATCCGGCACCGCCTTTAATTGAGTGGGCAGCTCTGAAAACATTGTTTACGATATCTATGTCAATATTTTCTCCATCGCCTTCAATGGTTAACAGATCGCTTTCAATATCCGAAAGGTGTTCAAGGGATTC
>JADFYT010000074.1 GCA_015232935.1 Desulfamplus sp. | reverse complement strand
TAATGATTTAAATTTTGTAATGGAATAACTTGGACATGTCAAGGGAAACAGAGAAATCCGAATATGGAGATTGAGTTGATCCGAGACGATTTATGTTTAACATATCTTGCATTGACAGATAAATTACTATAATAAGGATAGTCTCTGTAAGGGCGGATCAGCCAAAATCAGCATTACGGAAAAACAAGGAAAAAAGACTGAAATCTATGGACTAACAAACCGATGACAAATCTGAAATTCATAGAAAATATAGACTCAAAATTGAGGAAGCATATAAGAAATGGCAAAAAAAACTGTTATAAAAGGAACCGGAAGAGCACTCCCGTCACGTCTTGTTACAAATAATGACCTTGCAGGGATGATGGATACCTCTGATGAGTGGATACAGCAGAGAACGGGTATCAAACAGCGTTACTGGATACCCGAAGGCCAAACAATGGGGGCGTCTGATCTTGGGCTTGAGGCATCTTGCAAGGCATTGGAAAAAGCTGGATGGAAACCCGAGGATATTGACTTTATAATATTTGCAACCTTGAGTCCTGATATTTTTTTTCCTGGTTCAGGCTGCCTGTTGCAGGCCAAACTTGGACTTGATTCAACCCCGGCTATTGATATCCGTCAACAGTGCACAGGATTTCTTTACAGCCTTGCAACTGCGGATGCGTACATTAAAAGCGGGCTTGCAAATAAAATTCTGATTGTAGGGGCAGAGGTACACAGCACGGGTCTTGACAAGACCACAAGAGGCAGGGACGTTGCTGTCCTGTTTGGTGACGGTGCAGGAGCAGTCTGCGTGGAGGGGGTTGAGACTGATGAGAATATTGGAGTTTTGGCATCAGCGTTACATGCGGACGGCAAAGGGGCAGATGCACTTATGACAGAGCTTCCGGCCTCCCGTCTCCCTGACCGAATGGCTTTGGGTCTGGAAGGAGATGAGACGGCACGATATTATCCGGTGATGAACGGGAAATCTGTATTTAAAACCGCTGTAAAAAAACTTCCTCTGGTTACAAAGGAAGTTCTGGAAAAAGCCGGCATGACTATTGATGATATTGATCTTGTTTTTCCTCATCAGGCAAATTTGAGAATAAACCAGGCATACCAGCAGTTCATGAAGATTGATGAGGCAAAGATATTCAATAATATTCAAAAATATGGAAACACCACAGCCGCAAGCATTCCCATTGCCCTTGATGAGGCTTTGGAGCAAAATCTTGTTGGAAAAAATGGCGACACGGTTATGTTTATAGGATTTGGTGCAGGATTTACATGGGGCAGCGTTCTGTACAGGTTTTAACGGATTGCGGGTTCTTCCATGGTGATGAGTGTTGAGCATACCGCCTGTCTATAGGTATGGATGTTCAAGTATGGATGTTTTCTGGCTGCCCTGGTTCATGAAAAACAGGGCTCTGCTTTCATGGTAGGGATTGCAACGGGATTACAGTTTTTTCAGAAGCTCTTCCAGTCTTGATCTGTTTTTGCAATCATTTGAATTGAACTGTATCCCGACTCCGTTGCCGGGAGTTCTGACCACTTTGCTTTCAAGCGTAAGCTTTTCTTGTATGTCATTATGTGAAATCATCATGGACACAGTGATATCCTCGTCAGGAGAAAATTCCTCGTCAGTTCTGACAAACATGCCGCTTGCAGAGATATCAATGCACTCTTCGAGCGATGTCTTGTCATTCCTTACAATCTGAACGTCCATGCAGACAGATTTTCTGGAGGCGGCTCTCCTGTTGGCAAGCATGATTGACTGATCGTCAATGTCAAATTTCGATTTTTGATACTCCATGATACAGGGGTCATAAGGCTCTTGCTGATAGTCAGATATATTTGTTTGTCTATCTGTTGAATTTATAATGGAATCGACAACATCAACAAGATGAGTCAATGCTGTTTCATCATTATCATCAATATTTATAATCTCCTTGATGAGCAGTGCTTCAAGATCGAGACCCGGAAAATTCTCAAGCATGATTAATAACTGATGCTTTGACATAATCATTGTCTTGTTAATCAGGTAAGATTTTTTTTTACAAAATTGCACTTTTGACACTCCATATCTGCAGGTTTTGAAGGTGGACAAGAGTACAACAGGGCAAAATAAAATTCAATGCAAAAGGTTATGATATCACAATAGAAATCAAAACGGATATATATCGGGAACCTGTTTTATGAATAATCAGACAAAAGTAAAATCACTTATGGATAAAGGAGTTAAAATTCCTGTTCCTGAGTCTGTATTTGTTGGTGAGGATGTTGATGTGTCAAGAATTTCAGGAGAAAATGTTATCATTTATCCTGGTACAAGGATTATGGGTAAAAGCACCCTGATCATGCCAGATGTAACTCTCGGATTTGAATCTCCGGTGACCCTGGACAATGTCCTTGTGGGTTATGGTTCACGCCTTAATGGGGGATTTTTCCAGAAATGTGTATTTGTGGGGCAAAACAGTTTTGGCTCAGGTGCTCATGTCAGGGGAGGTACCATTCTGGAGGAGGGGGCAAGTGCTGCACACACCGTTGGATTGAAGCAGACCATTCTTTTCCCTTTTGTCACGTTAGGGAGCGTAGTTAATTTTTGTGACTGCCTCATGGCAGGTGGAACCAGCCGAAAAGATCACAGTGAGGTTGGAAGCTCCTTTATTCATTTTAATTATACCCCGAATCAGGATAAGGCAACACCATCAATGCTTGGAAATGTATATCAGGGTGTCATGCTTAAAAGCAGGCCTGTTTTTCTTGGAGGCCAGGGAGGACTTGTGGGGCCTTGCCGACTGCCTTTTGGATCGGTTACCGCCGCTGGAACCATCTGGAGAAAAGATATTGAAGAGCCGGACAGGCTTATGTTTGGAGGTGGCATGCGAGACGCGGTTCTTGAGAGAAAGCCTGGCATATACTCCAATGCCGGACGGTTATTTAAGAACAATATTCTTTATATAGCGGGACTTACCAGCCTTATGAGCTGGTATGTTCATATAAGGCATCTTTTTGTATCAGAACTTTTTTCAGAGCATCTGCTTATGGGCATGAAGCAGACACTTGAAGCTGCAATTGATGAGCGGATAAAGCGACTTCACGATTTTGTTGGCAGACTTGAGACATCAAAAGAGCTGTTGTTGTCACGAAATAGCGGCAGGATAACAGCGGCGGTAGAAGAACATGATGCCGTAATTCAACAGTGGGGTTATTTTTTAACTGAAGGGTGGAAGACTGCACAAACAATTCTGGAAAAAAGCAGATCGGTGAACAATCCTCCTCCGGAACCATTTTTGATTGCAGTTGAAAATGGCATCAAAAAGAGTGGGCAAGACTATATCAAGGTTATTCAGGGGCTTGATCCGGCTGCTTCTGCCGGGGGCAGCAGATGGCTTGAATCAGTTGAAAAAAAACTTTGCCATGAAAATGCATTCAGCTTTTCATGATTGGGAATGGACGCACATCAGCCACGAAAGTCTGATTAAATGCTCATGGCCATGTTTCCGCCAACTCCAGTCATGAACACCAGGGCGTGTTTTCATGCGAAAGATACTCTCGATCTATTTTCCGTTACTATCTGTTTTAATGTCCTGAAATCTGAACACAAACTCATCTGTTGCCACCATACCAAGCTCATGTCTTGCAATGTGCTCAATATAACCAAGATCGCTTTTCAGGCGGCCTACCTTTCTTTCAAGCACCCTGTTTGCCTCATCAATTGCCATGTTTTCACCGATTATAGACTCTTCTTGCAACTTTAAACGATTTACATCCATAAATCCGTTTTTCCCATAAAGTATCAGGAATGCCAAAATAACCATCACAGATATAATTGTAAAATAGATTGTCTTTTCCAAAATAAATTTAACTTCCTTACCGGTAAGTCCCCTTCCGGATCTTATGATTAAGTGGGGATGACCCCGCTTTTGTAATTATTTTCCGGCTCATTCACAGTGTGCTTGTTGTCTGAGATCACTAACTGTCGGGCTTTTTTAGAAACATCAATTCAGGAACTCTGAAAATCAGCCCCAAACCGGCGTAAGATAAAACTCCAACCAGCATACATGCCGCAACACCTGCCAAAAGGATATATTTATCAGCAGAAACAATCGGACACAGATACTGTGCTGTAATGTCAACAACCACATACATTATAGCAGAGAAAAAAAACGATCTGCAAGCTGTGCCAAGAATTTCTCTCCAGGGAAGTTCCAGTTCTATAGTTGTGGCACTTATCATCAGAAAACAAAAATTAAGAACGGCGGCAATTGATATTGAGAGGGCAAGGCCGTAAACTCCCAGCCTGTCCATGAGAAAAAAGGATAAAACAATATTGGAGATCATTGAAATAAGCCCCCCGATCAACGGTGTTCTCACATTGGAAAGTGCATAGAAAAAGGCCACAAAGAGTCTTGCTCCGGCAAACGCCCACATTCCTGAACAGAAACACAGAAGTACCGCGGCGGTTGACTGAACATCCTTAATTCCAAAAGCACCATGATGGAACAGCAGCGATACAATAGGCTCCCTCAAGACAGCCATGCCTGCCATGGAGGGGATCATCATGAACAAAACCATTCTTAAAGCCCTTGCAAAAATGGAAGATGCACGGCCAGGATCATTGGAGGCGACCTCTTTTGAAAGTTCCGGAAAAATTGATGTTGATACTGAAAAGGCAAAAAGCCCCAATGGAAACTGGACAAGCCTGTCTGCATAATAAAGGTATGAAACGCTTCCTTGAAAAAAACAGGATGTCATGCTTGATGCCATAAAGGTGGCCACGAGCATATTTATCTGCAACGGAGCAATTCCAACAACAGCTGGCAACATCATTTTAAATGCATATATGGTATCAGGGTGGAGCAAAACAACTTTACCAACGAACCTGAACCCTTTTTTCAAAACAAACGGGATCTGAATGGCAAGCTGGAAAAGACCTCCTGCCGTTACCCCCCATGCCATAACAACGGCAGGAGAGTCGGATAAAGGGGAGAAAAGAACAGCAAAAAAGATAATTGTGATATTAAGGGCAACCGGAGCAGCAGCAGGAGCTGCAAAGTGGCCCATTGAATTTAGTATCCCCATACATATGGACAAAAGGCAGATAGATACCACATAAGGCATCATGATATTGGAAAGCCTTATGGCAAGATCAGGTTCTGCAAAAAAAACTTGTGTAAACAAAATAAAACAAAGCAGAAAAATGAGCCCCCCGACCGCAATCAGAACCAATGCACTACGGGCCATATCAAAAGCAGCCTCATCACATTTACGGGTAAGTAACCTTGTAAACACCGGAATAAATGATATGCTCAATGCACCGTCAGAAAAAAATTTTCTGAATAGATCCGGTATTCGTAAAGCCGCTAAAAATGCATCGCTGTGCAAACCCGCTCCAAGAAACATAGCCACTATGGCATCACGAACAAAACCCAGAATACGGCTTGCAACTGTCAATGTGCCAACGATTCCGGCATCCTTTATCATTTTTTTATCAGATTGGTCAAACAAGGAGTTTTTCCTTGACAAAACAGATCAATATACAGTAAATTCATATACTTTAAATACCGAGAAAGTAAAAACTTAATTAACTCAATATATCAATTTTAATCAACACAATAAGGAGCAGAACAACATTGGCTAATCACAAATCGGCTATCAAGCGTGCAAAACAAAACGAGACAAAAAGACTTAGAAACAGATCAAACCGGTCAGCAATGAAAACCGCAATAAAAAAGGTATATGCCGCAAAGGCAGAAGGTGCTGAAAATACTTCGGAACTGCTTGCAAATGCCCAGTCTGTCATCGCAAAAGCAGCAAAAAAAGGTATCTTGCACAAGAATACGGCCGCACGTAAAACTTCAAGACTCACCAGGCATGTCAATTCTGCATCTCAGAGTGCATAAAACAGTTACAGGGATACAGCATACATTTTCAAGGATAAAAAAGAAGGTTTCAAACAATAAATTTTGTTTGAAACCTTCTTTTTTAAACACACATCACCTCATGTCTTAAAAATCATCTGTCATCTGACTGACAAGTCTTTTGGAAAGCCGGACAGCAAGTTTTTTCAGGGTTGAATTTAACACAGCTTCGTCTGTCAGGTTATAATTAGACACAGCATAGGATTCACTCTCCGTAAAACCGTCCACTGCAAAAAGAATCTCTCCTGACCTGCTTTTCATCTCAAGATTGATCACAGCATTTACACCTCTTTTATAAACCGAGTCCTCAGGGGTTCTGGCCAGGGCATTAAAAGAGATAGAAACAATAGTCCCATAGATCAATGCATCCGCAATATCATTATCAGGGATTTTTTTACTGTTAGCACTCTTTTTATGATTTTCTATCTCTTCATCCTTATAATTTACAACCTTTACTGTACTGTTTCGCATAAGCTCCTGAACAAGAGCGTTTGCAAATAGAGTTTCAGCACCGGTCTGCGCACTTTTGTTTTTAAAGACCAGGACTGAGACAGTCTCGACACTACCAGTCAACTTGCCACCCCCCTGCAAAGCATAACCACAGGAAGAAAAAAGAGAGAACAGTATCAAAACAGCAACGGTATTTTTCATAAGATTCATCACACCACAATATTGACTAATTTTTTTCTTACTACAATTACCTTTTTAACAGGTTGATCTGCGATATGCTTTTGAACCATCTCATCAGCAAGGGCTGTCTGGCGAATAAAGTCGTCACTGCTTTGGGCATCTATTGAGAATTTTGATCTGAGCTTGCCATTGACCTGCACCACCACCAGAATCTCGTCTGTCACCAAAGCATCTTCCCTATATACAGGCCAGAGCTGCCCGATTATGCCATTCATTTTGTCAAGCTCACCAGAATTATCAATATTTTCACCTTGAGACTCATCTGCTCCCTGAACCTTGTAAATATCTGTTCCTTGAGAACTATCGCCTTTAACAACAAATTTGCCCATATACTCCCATACCTCTTCTGCAAAGTGGGGCACAATAGGAGAGAGAAGAAGTATGATATTTCGAATACAGAATGCTGCAACAGACTTGATCTGGGGCGACATCTGCGGCATATCGGGCTGATCCGTATTAAAATCCATGCTGTACATGGCATTTACAAGCTCCATGACAGCACTTATTGCTGTGTTGAAGTGAAAACTGCCTTCAATATCATCAGTCACCTTTTTTATGGTCTGATGAGCTTTTGTATATAATTTTTTTGCATCACTGTCAGACAACTCTGACAACGGCCCTGTATAGGGAACAACTCCTTGTGTAATATCAATGCATCTGTCTGCAAGACGCCATACACGGTTAATGAATCTATAACACCCTTCAACCCCGTCATCATTCCACTCCAGTCCCTTTTCCGGAGGAGCGGCAAAAAGACAGAAAAGGCGTGTTATGTCAGCACCATACTTATTGAGAAGATCATTTGGGTCAATTACGTTTTTCTTGGATTTTGACATTTTTATTACACGTCCGATCTCCACTTCACTGCCACATTTCCGGCAAGCCGCCTTACCCTCTGAAATCTGTGCCTCTTCCGGAAAGAGATAGCCATGTTCAGGACACTTCAAAGTCTCTTTGGAGACCATCCCCTGAGTCAAAAGATTGGTAAATGGCTCTTTAAAGTCAATCAACCCAAGGGTATTCAAAACCCTCATAAAATACCTGGAATACAGAAGATGCAAAATAGCGTGCTCAACCCCGCCTATATACTGGTCCACAGCCATCCAGTATTTTACAGCCTCCTTGTCAAACATCGCACTTGTGCACCCGGGGCTGCAATATCTGATAAAATACCATGAAGACTCCACAAAAGTATCCATGGTGTCAGTATCCCGCATAGCATCACCTCTGCCGCATTTAGGACAATCAGTTTTTTTAAAAAAATCAAGTGTCGGCAGAGGTGATCCACCGTTTTCAAGAAGATGGGCATCTTCCGGCAGGACAATGGGCAGATCAGATTCAGCAACAGGAACCACACCGCAACTCTGGCAGTGAATCACTGGAATGGGAGTTCCCCAGTATCTCTGACGTGAAATACCCCAGTCCCTTAGCCTGAAGCTGACTGTCTTTTTTCCAAGCCCCTCTCTTTCCAGCCAGTCAGTAATCTGACTCATCGCCTTGTCGTTAGGCATGCCGTTGTACTGCCCTGAATTCACAAGAACGCCTGGTGCTGAAAATGCCTGAGCCATTGTGGAAGCATCAAGAACTTCACCTGCGGGCTGAATCACCACAACAATATCCAGGTTGTATTTTTTTGCAAAATCAAAGTCACGCTGGTCATGTGCAGGTACTGACATTACAGCACCGGTTCCGTACTCCATAAGGGCAAAATTTGCAGTATAGATTGGCATGCGTCTGCCATTGGCCGGATTTATGCACCATGCTCCTGTAAAGACCCCCTCTTTTTCGTAATTTTCAATTGCAGATGATGAGCGTTCCTGTCTGGAGATCTTTTCAACAAATTCAGCTACGGCTTTCTCCTGGTCAGTACCCCTTGAAAGAGATTCAACCAATGGGTGCTCAGGGGCAAGACACATGAATGTTGCACCAAACAGAGTATCCGGCCTTGTAGTAAAGACCTTGATACACCCCTCACCAGCAATATCATTTTGCCGGCCCTCAATCTTGAATGATATTTCAGATCCGGTGCTTTTGCCGATCCAGTTTTTCTGCATTACTGTAACTTTTTCCGGCCATCCGGGCAGCTTGTCACAATGGAGCAGAAGATCCTCGGCATAATCAGTAATCCTGAAAAACCACTGCCAAAGTTTTTTTTGCTGCACCATCTCACCGCACCGCCAGCACAGGTCTTCTTCAACTTGCTCATTGGCAAGCACAGTCTGGCAATGGCCACACCAGTTTACATAGGACTCTTTTCGATAGACCATATCCTTTTCAAGCATCTTGAGAAAAAGCCACTGTTCCCACCTGTAATATTCAGGGCTGCAAGTGGCTATCTCCCGTTCCCAGTCATAGGAGAATCCCATCTTTTTAAGCTGGTTACGCATAGTATTTATATTGTCATATGTCCACGCGGCAGGATGAGTATTGTTGTCAATTGCCGCGTTTTCAGCAGGCATACCAAAAGCGTCCCAACCCATTGGGTGGAGCACATTGTATCCATTCATTCTTTTATATCTTGCCACCACATCGCCAATGGTGTAGTTTCTCACGTGGCCCATGTGTATTTTGCCGGACGGGTAAGGAAACATCTCCAGCAGGTAATACTTCTTTTTTGATTGATCTTCAGAAGCACGGAAAATGTGATTTTTTTCCCAGTATTCCTGCCATCTCGGTTCTACTTTTTCAGGGCTGTAACGGTCATCCATAATATATATACGCCTCCGCAAAACATATATTTAAAATAATTTTTACTTTACCATGAAACTATCTTCGTTGTTTTCATGATTACAGGTGGCCTTACAACGGCCATGAGGGTTTAAATTGCAAGTTTGGTAAATTTAAAAAAAAC